>JBFIWG010000059.1:0-13038 GCA_041606495.1 Nocardioidaceae bacterium | reverse complement strand
GTCCGCGGTCCGGCCGAACCTGTCCGCGAGGTCGAGCAGCGCCTTGGCGACACGACCGGGAACGTCGGAGAAGACCAGGTCCGCGACGACGTCGTTGGCCTTGCGCAACCGGCCAGCCAGCTGGGCGAGCAGTCCGCGGGACACCCCGGGGCGGCCCTCGAGCCAACGGAGCAGGTCCTCGTGCGAGAGCGAGGAGAAGGTGCTGTCGGTGACAGCCGTGACCGTTGCGGAGCGCGGTCCCGGGTCGAACAGGGAGAGCTCACCGAACATCTGTCCGGGGCCGAGGATTGCGAGCAGGTTCTCGCGCCCGTCGGACGAGGTGCGTCCCAGCTTCACCTTGCCGTCGGTGACGATGTAGAGCTTGTCGCCCTCGTCGCCCTCATGGAAGAGCACGTCACCCCGACGAAGCCGGGTCTCGGCCATCGAGGCACGCAGTGCAGTAGCGGCCTCGTCATCGAGCGCACTGAACAGCGGTGCTTGACGCAGCACGTCGTTATCCACGTGGATTTCCTCCTCGTCAACGCCGAAGACGATCTGCCCGGCGGTGCTTCTTGTCACAGTCTGACGTATAGCCTGCCCATTTCGCCAAAAGGACAGTCCCCGGCGCCCCGTAGGCTGTTCTCCGTGCCTGACGTATCCCTGGTTCGTCGCGCCCGGAAGGTCGACCGGGTGCTGGCCGAGACCTACCCTGACGCCAAGTGCGAGCTGGACTTCGACAACCCCTTCGAGCTGCTCGTCGTGACCGTGCTGTCGGCGCAGACCACCGACAAGCGGGTCAACGCCGTCCGGCCGGCACTGTTCGCGGCGTACCCCGACGCCGAGGCGATGGCCGCGGCAGATCGCGACAAGCTGGAGAAGATCATCCAGCCGACCGGGTTCTTCCGGGCCAAGACCGAGGCGCTGCTGAAGCTCTCGCAGGCCCTCGTCGAGAGGTACGACGGTGAGGTTCCCGCTCGCCTCGAGGACCTGGTCACGCTCCCGGGCGTGGGGCGGAAGACCGCGAACGTCGTGCTGGGCAACGCCTTCGGTGTCCCCGGCATCACCGTGGACACGCACTTCGGTCGACTCGCACGGCGACTGGGCTGGACCGAGGAGACCGACCCGGTCAAGACCGAGCACGCCGTGGGTGCACTGTTCCCCAAGCGCGACTGGACGATGCTCAGCCAACACCTGATCTGGCACGGCCGGAGGGTCTGCCACTCACGGAACCCTGCCTGTGGCGCCTGCCCGATCGCTCGCTGGTGCCCGTCCTACGGCGAGGGACCTACCGACCCGGAGAAGGCCGCGAAGCTGGTTCGGACGGAGGGCCGGGCGTGAGACGTCTCCGGATCGCCGCCGTCGCGTCGGCCGCAGCCCTGATGACGACGTCCTGCGTGAGCGGCTCGACGAGCACGGACGGGACCCCACGGGCCGACGGCGCCCTGGTCTCGCAGGTCGAGGTGGCCACCCCCGAGCTGCGCGCCGCGAAAAAGGCCGCCGGCATCGAGGGCTGCGAGCCGGGTGAGGCCGCGCCGGTCGAGGGCGGGCTGCCCGACGTCGTGCTGGCCTGCCTCGGCGGCGGCCCTGACGTCGACCTCTCGACGCTGCGTGGGCCGATGGTGCTCAACCTGTGGGCCCAGTGGTGCGGTCCCTGCCGCGAGGAGCTGCCCTACTACCAGCAGCTGCACGAGCGCGCCGGTGACAAGGTCGACGTGGTTGGGGTGGACTACCAGGACACCCTGCCCGGCAAGGCGATCCAGCTCGCCGACGAGGCCGGCGTGACCTACCCGCTGCTCGCAGACCCCGGCGCGCAGATCCGGGTGCCGCTGCGCGTGCGCGGCCTGCCCGGTGTCGTGTTCGTCGACGCCGACGGCAAGGTGGTGCACACCGAGTACGTCGTGATCGAGTCCTACGCGCAGCTGCAGCAGCTCGTCGAGGAACACCTCGGCGTCACCGTCTGACCGCCTGGGTAGGCTCGGCTTCGTGTCCGACCATGCTCAGACGCCTTCCCGGCGTCGTACCCTCCCGGATTGGCTGGAGCCGATCCGGAGCGGAGCCGCGGACATCACCATCGACGAGCTGACCCGGTTCGCCCCTCCGCAGGGCGCGAGCACCCGCCGTGGCGCCGTACTCATCCTGTTCGGAGAGGCCGAGACCGGGCCCGACCTCCTGCTCACGGAGCGGGCGCACGACATGCGATCCCACCCCGGCCAGGTCTCCTTCCCCGGCGGCAAGCTGGACGAGGAGGACGAGTCCCCCGAGGCTGCCGCGCTTCGCGAGGCGGAGGAGGAGACCGGTCTGGACCCCCGCGGGGTCGAGGTGTTCGCCTCGCTGCCCGAGCTGTGGCTCCCGCCGAGCAACTTCACCGTGACCCCGGTGCTCGGGTGGTGGAGCGTGCAGAGTCCCGTCGGCGTCGTCGACCCGCGTGAGGTGCATGCGGTCTACCGCGTCCCGATCGCCGAGCTGCTGGACCCGGACCACCGGATCTCCGTGCGGCACCCGTCGGGCTGGCGGGGCCCGGGATTCCTGATCGGTGACAACAAGGACCTGATCCTGTGGGGCTTCACCGCCGGCATCATCGCCAGGCTCTTCGACTTCGTCGGGTGGACGCGCCCGTGGAACGCCGACCGGTTCCGCGACCTCCCCGGCCATATGCTGACCTCGCCCGGTGAGGCCACCACGCGCCCACCGAAGCAGAACACGAACTTCCGAGAGCCGTGAGGGCGCTGCTGTGAACTTCCTCGACTGGGTGCTCGTCGTGGTCGCCCTGGCCTATGGCGTGTCCGGCTACTGGCAGGGCTTCATCTCCGGGGCCTTCGCCACGCTGGGACTCCTGGTGGGTGGCTTCATCGGCATCCTCGTGGCGCCGCAGCTCCTGGGCGATGCCGCACCCTCGCTCTGGGTCTCCCTCGGTGCCTTGTTCGTGGTCCTGGTCTGCGCATCCTTCGGCCAGGCCATCCTGCAGTTCGCCGGCGCCAGGATCCGCGACCGGATCACCTGGCAACCGGTCCGCGCACTCGACGCCGTCGGCGGTGCCGCACTGAGCATGGCCGCGGCACTGGTCGTGGCATGGGCGCTCGGCGTAGCGGTCAGCGGATCGGCGCTGCCAGGGATCAGCAGCCAGGTCCGTTCCTCGGCGGTGCTCTCCCGGGTCGACTCGGTGATGCCGGGCAGCGCTGACCGGGTGCTGAACGCCTTCAACGAGGTCGTCGGCTCGAGCTTCTTCCCGCGCTACCTCGAGCCGTTCGCGCCGGAGCGGATCATCGAGGTGGGCCCGCCGCCCGGTCGGATCGGACGGGACCCCGAGGTGCAGGCCGCCGAGCAGAGCGTGCTGAAGATCCGGGGCGAGAACGACTGCGGTCGTGGCGTGGAGGGGACCGGCTTCCTCTACTCCCCGGACCGCGTGATGACCAACGCTCACGTCGTCGCCGGCGTCGATGAGCCCACGGTGCTCGTCGGGGACCAGGAGCTCAGCGGGCAGGTCGTCTACTACAACCCCGACATCGACGTCGCCGTGCTGGCGGTCGAGGGCGCCAATCGGCCGTTCCTCCGCTTCGACAAGACCGGCCAGGCCCGCCAGGCCGCAGCCGTGCTGGGCTACCCCCAGGACGGGCCCTACAACGTTCAGGCGGCGCGGATCCGCGGCGAGCAGCGCCTGCGCAGCCCCGACATCTACGGTCGCGGCTCCGTGGTCCGCGAGGTGTTCTCGCTGCGCTCGCTGGTCCGTCCGGGCAACAGCGGCGGCCCGCTCGTCTCCGACGACGGTGACGTGCTGGGCGTGATCTTCGCGGCCTCGGTCTCGGACCGGCAGACCGGCTACGCGCTGACCGCCGACCAGGTCTCACAGGGGGCTGCCGCGGGCATCACGAGCAACAACGCCGTGGACACCGGCGACTGCGCCTGATCAGCCGTAGGCCTGGCCGGGCACCACGGGTGCGTCTGGCAGCGTCGCCAGCCAGGCGATCAGCCGCGCGTTGAAACCCACAGGGTCCTCCTCGTTC
The DNA here is from genome assembly GCA_041606495.1 of Nocardioidaceae bacterium. Taxonomy (GTDB): domain Bacteria; phylum Actinomycetota; class Actinomycetes; order Propionibacteriales; family Nocardioidaceae; genus Nocardioides_C. The sequence continues at coordinate 9,058 of JBFIWG010000059.1, read as the reverse complement.
GCGAAGTGGCCCACGTCCGGCATCAGCTCGCTGCGGAACGGCCCCGCCACCTGTCGGCTCGACGCTGCCGGACCTCGCGCCGGAACCGCTGGGTCGTCCGCGCCGTGGATGACGCACACCGCCTGCGTGACCGGCCGCTGCATCAGCTGGCTGAAGTGTCGGCCGTCCATGCGCATGCGCGACCGGACCAGCCAGCGGTGGTACTCCAGAGCGCAGTGCGGGGCTGGCCACAGACTGAGCGCGGCCTGGTACGTCGAGACGGCGGTCGTGTCGGGGAACGTCGAGTGTGGGCTGCTCCACCGCTCCAGGTGCTTGCGCAGGAAGCCGCTGTCGGGGTCTGACAGCTTCCGCTCCGGGATCAGCGGCACCTGCATCGCCATCACGTGAGTGAACGCGGCGACCCGGTTGCCAGGACGGAGCATGGACAGCATCACCAGCGGGTGCGGGGCCGACACCGCGCACAGCGCCGAGACCTCGCGCGGGTGCAGCGTGGCGGTCACCCAGCCGACGTACCCGCCCCAGCCGACGCCGACCACGATCGCGTTCCGCTCGCCGAGCGCCTTGATCACGCCGGAGACGTCGCGGGCGAGTGTGAGCGGGTCGTAGCCTCGCGGCGTCTTGTCCGACCCGCCGTAGCCCCTCAGATCCATCGCCGCTGCCCGGTAGCCGGCCTCCGAAAGCGCGGTCAGCTGGTCGCGCCAGGTCCACCAGAACTCCGGGAAGCCGTGCAGCAGCAGGACCAGCGGTGGGTCGGGTACGTCGGACCGCGCCGCGCACTCGGCAACGTGGAACCGGGCCCCGTTGGCAGCGACGTACTTGTGCTGCCAGGGGCCCGGAATCTCGATGACACGGTTCGTGTCCCGCCCCGCTGCCACCGAGGGCTAGCCGCGCTTGAGGAGCTGCTTGGTCTCCTGCGCCTGGTGGATCGCGCGCTCCGGCGCCTTGACCTGCTTGACCTTCCGGACGCCGAGGTAGCCGAGCAGCCCGGCGATGAGCAGGTAGACGGCGAACACGATCAGGAAGCTCCAGGCCAGGTGCAGACCGGTCATGGAGATGAAGAAGGCGAACGCGATCGAGATCATGATGATCGCCAGCAGTGCCAGGAACGCTGCTCCGGCGAACAGGCCGGCGCCGGTGCCGCCGGCCTTGACGCTGACCTTCAGCTCCGACTTCGCGAGCGCGATCTCGTTGTGGAGCAGGCTGGAGATGTCCCGGCTCGCGTCCGCGACCAGGCGGCCGATCGTCGGCTCCTCCTCGGTGGCGGACAGCTGCTTCCCTGCTGGTGTCTCGATCGTCATCAGTTCTCCCTTCGTGGCGGGCCGGCCGCCGGTGCTCAGCCACGGCCGCGCACGATTTCGTATCCCTGACACTATCGACTCAAACCCCACCCCGGCGACCGAGCGTCCGGGGGCGGTGGCGCTCAGACCCGCCGGACCGCCTTGACGTTGCGACGCCGCAGCATGAACCCGGCGATGACGGCGGCGATCAGCGAACCCATCAGGACAGCGGTCTTGGCGGCCTCAACCTTGTCGCCGTCGTAGGACAGCTCGGCCACGAGCAGGGCCACGGTGAAGCCGACCCCGGCCAGCACCGCCACGCCGAGGATGTCGCGCCAGGAGATCTCGTCGTTGAGCTCGGCATGGGTGAACCGGGTGGTGAGCCAGGCGCCGCCCATCACACCGATCGGCTTGCCGACGACCAGCCCCAGCGCCACTCCGAGGACGATCGGGTCGGTGAAGAAGCTCGCCTCGGCCTCGATCACCACACCGGCGGACATCAGCGCGAAGAAGGGGACCGCCACACCGGCGGAGAGCGGCACCAGGCGGTGCTCGAGCCGCTCGGCGGGCGAGCGCTCCTCGTTGTCGTCGGGAAGGACGCGGGTGAGCAGGCCGAGCGCGACGCCGGCGATGGTGGCGTGAATGCCGCTCTCGTGCATGAACCACCAGGCCGTGATCGACAGCGGGATGTAGAGCAACGACGAGCGCACTCGCTGGCGCTGCATGAACCCGTAGATCGCGAGCGCGACGGCCGAGACCAGGAGAGCCGTCAGGTTGAGGCTGGTGGTGTAGAAGGCGGCGATGATGATGATCACGATCAGGTCGTCGACCACCGCCAGCGTCAGCAGGAAGGCCCGGAGCTGGGTGGGGAGCGCGGATCCCACGACGGCCAGGACGGCAAGGGCGAAAGCGATGTCCGTCGCGGCGGGAATGGCCCAGCCGCGCAGGTCACCGGTCGTGAAGTTCGCGATCGTGAAGATGATGGCGGGGACTGCGACACCGCAGAGCGCCGCGACGATGGGCACCATCGCATCGGCGGGCTTGCTGAGCGAGCCCACCAGGAACTCGCGTTTGAGCTCGAGGCCGGCGACGAAGAAGAACAGGGTCAGGGCTCCGTCGGCTGCCCAGTGCTCCATGTCCAGGCCGATCTCGGCCACGGGCACGAAGTGACGAACGGCCTCGTAGGTCTCCTGGATCGGGGAGTTCGCCCAGATCACCGCTATCGCAGCCGCGGCCAGCACGAGCGCGCCACCGACCGTCTCCTGGCGGAGCAGGTCACCGATGAAGGTGCTCTCGCCTGCGTCGGCGTCAGGGAGGAACTTGGGGCGACGCGGTGTTGGGACCATGAAATCGGCTACCTCCTGGGTCGGGTGCAGTGCTCGCCGACCAGACTTCCCGGCACACCAATCACGCTTCGCTCATGCTATCGGCCATCGTCAGGTCATAGACCACCCGAGTACCCGCCCGACTCATGAAACAAACAAGAGGGGCCGGCGCCCGTGACGCCGACCCCTCCTGGTACGTGGGTTCTTGCTACTCCTCGTCGGACTTGCCCGAGCTCATCCCACTCTGGATCAGGTTCATCACCTGGGAGTCCGCGAGCGTGGTGACGTCCCCGACCTCACGTTTCTCGGCCACGTCGCGCAGCAGGCGTCGCATGATCTTGCCGGAGCGGGTCTTGGGCAGCTCGGGGACCACCATGATCTGCCGCGGCTTTGCGATCGCGCCGATCTCCTTGGCCACGTGGGCGCGCAGCTCCTGGACGATCTGCTCCCCGCCGTCGCCGGCGGACTCGCGCAAAATCACGAACGCGCAGACTGCCTGGCCGGTGGTCTCGTCGGTCGCGCCGACCACGGCGGCCTCCGCGACCTTCGGGTGGGACACGAGAGCGGACTCGATCTCGGTGGTGGACAGCCGGTGACCCGACACGTTCATCACGTCGTCGACCCGACCGAGCAGCCAGATGTCGCCGTCCTCGTCCTTCTTGGCACCGTCCCCGGCGAAGTAACGACCGGGGAACCGGGCCCAGTAGGTGTCCTTGAAGCGCTGGTCGTCGCCCCACAGGGTGCGCAGCATCGACGGCCACGGCTCGGTGAGGACCAGGTACCCGCCGGAGCCGTTCGGCACCGGCTCGCCGGCGTCGTCGACGACCTCGGCGGAGATCCCCGGGATCGGCGTCATCGCGGAGCCGGGCTTGCCGGCGGTGACCCCGGGGAGCGGCGAGATCATGATCATGCCGGTCTCGGTCTGCCACCAGGTGTCCACGATCGGGCAGCGGTTGCCGCCGATGTGCTCGCGGTACCACATGTAGGCCTCGGGGTTGATCGACTCGCCGACCGAGCCCAGCAGGCGGAGCGAGGACAGGTCGAACTTCTCCGGGATCTCGTTGCCCCACTTCATGAAGGTCCGGATGGCGGTGGGCGCTGTGTAGAAGATCGTCGCCTTGTACTCCTGGATGATCTCCCACCAGCGGCCCTTGTGCGGGGTGTCAGGCGTGCCTTCGTACATCAGCGACGTGGTGCCGTTGGCCAGCGGTCCGTAGACGATGTAGGAGTGGCCGGTCACCCAGCCGATGTCGGCCGAGCACCAGTAGACGTCCGTCTCCGGCTTGAGGTCGAAGACCGACCAGTGCGTGTACGCCGCACCGACGAGGTAGCCACCGGTGGTGTGCAGGATGCCCTTGGGCTTGCCGGTGGTGCCGGAGGTGTACATGACGTAGAGCGGGTGCTCGGCGTCGAACGCCTCGGCGTCGTGCTTGGTCGACTGCTTCTCGACCACGTCGTCCCACCAGACGTCGACGTCCTCGTTCCATGCGACGTCCTGCCCGGTCCGACGTACGACGAGCACGTTCCGGACGTCGGGGCAGCGGGAGACCGCCTCGTCGACCGCCGGCTTCAGGGCCGACGGTGCGCCGCGCCGGTAGCCGCCGTCCGCGGTGATCACGACCCGGGCGTCACAGTCCTCGATGCGGCCGGCCAGGGCGTCGGCAGAGAACCCACCGAAGACCACAGTGTGCGGTGCGCCGAGGCGTGCGCACGCCAGCATCGCGACCACGGTCTCGGGGATCATTGGCATGTAGATCGCGACCCGGTCCCCGGTCTGCACCCCGAGCTCGACGAGCGCGTTGGCGGCCTTGCAGACCTCGTCCTGCAGGTCGGCGTAGGTCAGCGTGCGGGTGTCGCCGGGCTCACCGACCCAGTGGAAGGCGACCTTGTCTGCCTTGCCGGCCTCGACGTGCCGGTCCACGCAGTTGTACGCAGCGTTGAGCTTGCCGCCGACGAACCACTTGGCGAAGGGCGGGTTGTCCCAGTCGAGGACCTGGTCCCAGCGCTCGGCCCAGTCCAGACGCTCTGCCTGCTCGGCCCAAAAGCCCAGACGGTCCGAGGCGGCCCGGTCGTACGCGTCCGCCTTCAGGTTCGCGTCCGCGGCCAGCTCGGCGGGCGGCTCGAAACGGCGCTCCTCGTGCAACAGGTTGGAAAGTGTCTGGTCACTCACGTCGTCTCCTCGTCAAGAACATCTGGCTTTGTGGTCACGATAGGTGGAAAGGGGCCCGGCGACGAGGGGCGGACGGCAGCGGCAGCCGTCTCGTCGCCGGGCGGGATGGGACGTTGCTCAGTGGGACGAGGCTCCTTCCGCGCCGGCGCCGGTCAACGCACGAACCTCGAGCTCCACGAACATCACCTCGGACTCGGGCTCACGCGAGGTGATGGTGCCGAGGAAGCCCATCAGGAAGCCGAACGGGATGGAGATGATCCCGGGGTTGCTCAGCGGGAACACCGCCCAGTCGCTGTTGGGGAACAGCGACGTCTCCGCACCCGACATCACCGGGGAGAAGAAGACGAGGCCGACCGCGGCCAGCAGACCGCCGTAGATGCTCCAGGTCGCGCCGCGGGTGTTGAACCGCTTCCAGAACATGTTGTAGATGATCGCGGGCAGGTTCGCCGACGCGGCCACCGCGAAGGCGAGTGCGACCAGGAAGGCGATGTTCAGGCGCTGCGCCGGGATCGCCAGGAGGATCGCGATCGCGCCGATGGCGAAGGCAGCGACCCGCGCGACCAGCACCTCCTCGCGCTCGGTCACCTGGCGGTCCTTCTTGAACACGCCCTTGTAGAGGTCGTGCGCGACCGAGGACGACGAGGCCAGCGTCAGCCCGGCGACGACGGCGAGGATCGTCGCGAACGCAACCGCGGAGATCAGTGCCAGCAGGATCGCGCCTCCGGTGGAGCCGGCGCCACCGCCGACGGCTTCGGCAAGGAGCGGTGAGGCGAGGTTGCCGGTGGTCTTCGCGACCTCGCTGTCCGCGCCGGTGTCGAGCAGTGCGGCCGCGCCGAAGCCCAGGACCAGCGTCATCAGGTAGAAGGCGCCGATGAGCCCGATCGCCCACAGCACCGACTTGCGGGCGTCCTGCGCGGTGGGAACGGTGTAGAACCGGATCAGGATGTGCGGCAGGCCGGCGGTGCCGAGCACGAGCGCCAGGCCCAGGGAGATGAAGTCGATCTTGGCCAGGAAGTCACCGCCGTAGCGGAGCCCGGGCTCGAGGAAGGCCTGGCCCTTGCCGGAGTTCTCCGCGGCAGCACCCAGCAGCGTGGACAGGTTGAAGTCGAACTGCGCCAGCACGAGGATCGTGATCAGCAGCGAGCCGGTCATCAGCAGCACGGCCTTGACGATCTGCACCCAGGTGGTGCCCTTCATGCCGCCGACTGTGACGTAGAAGATCATCAGTACGCCGACCCCGACGATGGTGACGTTCTTGATCGCCTGGCTCTCCACACCGAGCAGAAGAGCGACCAGGGTGCCGGCGCCGACCATCTGGGCGAGCAGGTAGAAGATCGAGACGACGACCGTGGACATCGAGGCGGCCGTGCGGACCGGTCGCTGCCGCATCCGGTAGGCGAGCTGGTCGGCCATCGTGTAGCGCCCGGCGTTGCGCAGCATCTCTGCGACGAGGAGGAGTGCCACGAGCCAGGCCACCAGGAAGCCGATCGAGTACAGGAAGCCGTCGTACCCGAAGAGCGCGATGGCGCCCGAGATGCCGAGGAACGAGGCGGCCGACATGTAGTCACCGCCGATCGCGAGACCGTTCTGGAAGCCCGAGAACGACCGTCCTCCGGAGTAGAAGTCCGATGCCGTCTTGGTCTGCCTGCTCGCCCACATGGTGATGCCGACCGTCAGCAGCACCACGGCGATGAAGAGGGAAGAGGTGAGGAACTGCTGGCTCATGAGTGGGCTCCCGTGTCGAACTCGGACTTGAGCTGGTTGGCGAGAGGGTCGAGGTGCTTCGCCGAGTGCTTGGCGTAGAGCCAGGCGATCAGGAAGGTCGTGACGAACTGGAGGAGTCCGAAGACGAGGGCGATGTTGATGTTGCCGACCAGCTTGGTGTTCATGAAGTCGGTCGCCCAGGTCGACAGCACCACGTAGGTCAGGTACCAGACCAGGAAGGCCACGGTCCACGGGATCGCGAATCCCCGGTAGCGGCGGCGGAGCTCGTGGAACTCCTTGGTGGCGTGCATGCGTTCGTACGTCGCGTGCGCGGTCCGCTCGTCTGTCGTGCGGTAGTTCTCGGCCACGAAGGTTCACCTCTTCTCGGTGGGGGCCGCTACATCCGGACGACCGGGGCGGCGCTGGTTGTGACGCCAATCACCGTAGGAAGCGGTGCGCGGGCATGGCCACAGCCCGATCTGCTTCGTGCGCTCAGCGGCGACCGGCGATCGACGTACGGCAGGAATCCGACGACGAACGGTCAGAGCGGGTGCGGGCCGCGATCGAGCTCGACGGCCTCGGGGGTGTGCAGCCGGACCATGGTCCGGGAGACGTTTACCGGCAGCCGCCGACGCGTGAGCAGCGAGACCACGATCATGGTCAGGAAGGCGGACGGGACCGTCCACGCGGCCGGCTGGGCCAGCAGCACTCCGGTCCAGCCGGTGTGCTGGTTCTGCAGCAGGGTGTCCACGACCGCTGCCCCCGACAGCCCACCTCCCACCAGGACCCCGGCCACGGCGCCGACGCTGGTCAGCCGCCGCCACCAGATGCCGAGCACGAGCAGCGGGCAGAACGTCGAGGCTGCCACTGCGAAGGCCAGGCCGACAGCGCGGGCCACCCCGACGCCGTCGGCGACCACCGCCAGGAACAGGGGTACGGCGACCGCGACGACGGCCCCGGCCTGAAAGGCCCGCACGCCGCGGAACCGGCGCCCCATCACGTCCTGGCTGATCACACCGGCGACCGCGATGGTGAGGCCCGAGGAGGTGGACAGGAACGCCGCGAACGCACCGGCCGTGGTGAGCGCCGACAACAGGTCGCCACCGATCCCCGCGATCATGCGGGACGGCAGCTCGAGGACCACCGCGTCGGTGCGACCGGCGGCGATCAGGTCCGGTGCGTACAACCTGCCGAGCGCGCCGTACACCGGCGGCAGCACGTAGAAGAGGCCAAGCAGACCGAGGACAACCAGAGTCGTCCGCCGCGCCGCCCGGCCGTCGGGGTTGGTGTAGAAGCGCACCACGACGTGCGGGAGGCCCATGGTGCCGAGAAAGGTCGCGACGATGATCGAGTAGGTGGTGTACAGCGGATGCTCACCGGTCGAGAGCGGCGAGATCCACCTGTCGCCGGGCAGGTCACCGGGCACGACCACGTCGCTCGGTGGTGCGGATCCGTCGCCGGACCACACGGCCAGGAGGAACATCGCCGGCACCAGCAGCGCGGTGAGCTTGAGCCAGTACTGGAAGGCCTGCACGAAGGTGATGCTGCGCATGCCGCCGGCGAGCACGTTGATCAGCACGACCGCCGCCACGATCAGCCCGCCCACCCACGGCTCGGTGCCCGCGACGCTGCCCAGGGAGAGGCCGGCCCCCTGGAACTGAGGCATCAGGTAAAGCCACCCGATGGCCACCACGAGCACGGAGGAGATCCGCCGCACAGCACGCGACTCCAGCCGCATCTCGGCGAAGTCTGGGAGCGTGTAGGCCCCGGACCGGCGCAGCGGTGCGGCCACGAGGACCAGCAGCATCAGGTAGCCGGCGGTCCAGCCGACCGGGTACCAGAGCATGTCGGTGCCGAAGGCGAGGACCAGTCCGGCGACCCCGAGGAAGGAGGCCGCGGAGAGGTACTCGCCGCCGATCGCCGAGGCGTTCAGGGCCGGGCGGACCGAGCGCGAGGCCACGAAGAAGTCGCTGGTGGTGCGGGAGAACCGCCATCCGTAGGCGCCGATGGCCAGGGTCGCTATCGAGACGAGGGCGACGGCCGTGATGCCCCACGACGACGAGCCGGTCACGACCGCTCCACGACGTCGGCGAAGTCACGCTCGTTGCGCTCGGCGGCGCGCACGTAGAGCCAGCCGAGCAGGAGCAGGACGGGGTACGCCGCGAAGCCGAGCAGGACCCAGGGCAGCGGCATGCCGAGGAGCTCGACGTCGTTGAGCGCCGGGAAGGTGAGGAACAGCAGCGGCAGGCCGCCGACCAGGACAACGAGCGTGGCGATGACCAGGCCGGCCAGCCGGAGCTGGGCGCGCAGCAGCGAGGACATGTAGATCTCGCCCAGCCTGGTCTGGGCGTCGATCTCCGATGTCACGGTGACCTTCTGTGGGCGGCCGGCAGCGGCCCGGGGGCTGGTGATCCGGACCCGGCGCGGAGGCGACGGCTCGGAGGTCATGACTTCGTCGAGCCTCCTGGGCGGGACCGTCGTACGAGCAGGTCGCGCAGCTCGCGGGTGTGCCGACGGCTGACCGCGAGCTCCTCGCCGCCGACCATGACCGTGCAGCGGCCGGCGTCCATCCGCACCTCCTC
>JBFIWG010000058.1:0-13293 GCA_041606495.1 Nocardioidaceae bacterium | reverse complement strand
GACCTTCGGCAGGTGCCGTTCGACTCGTTGCGCGAGCGGGTGGTGATGGTGCCACAGGAGGGGTTCCTGTTCGACGCCGACCTGGCCGCGAACGCGCGCTACGGCAAGCTCGACGCCACCGAGGAGGAGATCCGCGCCGCGGCCGCCGAGCTGGGGCTGGCGGACTGGCTCGACTCCCTGCCCCGCGGGCTAGAGACGCGGGTCGGTCAACGGGGCGAGTCCCTCTCGGCCGGTGAGCGGCAGCTCGTCGCGCTGCTCCGGGCGCACCTGGCCGACCCGGACCTGCTGGTGCTCGACGAGGCGACGTCTGCGGTGGACCCGTCGTTGGAGATGCGGATCGGCCAGGCCCTGGAGCGGTTGATGAACGGCCGGACCTCGGTGACGATCGCCCACCGCCTGTCCACGGCCGAGAACGCCGACGAGGTGATCGTGGTCGACGCGGGGCGGATCGTGCAACGCGGGTCGCACGCGGAGCTGGTCGCCGAGGGTGGTGTGTACGGTCGCCTGCACGCGTCCTGGGTCGCCCAGCACCAACCCTCCCGTTGAGCCGGGGGTTCTGCACCGTTGAGCCGGGGGTTCTGCACCGTTGAACCGGGGGTTCTGCACCGTTGAACCGGGGGTTCTGCACCGTTGAGCCGCAGGTTCTGCTCCGTCGAGCCGGGGGTTCTGCCGTGCTGCGGCGTCCGAGCGGTACGTCGTACGGCCGGAAGCGCGGCTCAACACGGCACAAGGCGCGGCTCAATGCGGCAGAAGGCGCGGCTCAATGCGGCAGAAGGCGCGGCTCAATGCGGCAGAAGGCGCGGCTCAACGCGGCAGAAGGCGCGGCTCAACGGGCTGGGATACTGGGGGAGTGAGAACTGAACTCGACGACGCCATCGCCAGCCGCCTCAAGCGCGACGCCCACGGACTGGTGCCCGCCGTGGTGCAGCAGCACGACACGGGCGAGGTGCTCATGCTCGGCTGGATGGACGACGAGGCCCTGCATCGCACACTCACCACCGGCCGGTCGACGTTCTGGAGCCGGTCGCGGCAGGAGTACTGGGTCAAGGGCGAGACCTCCGGCCACGCCCAGTGGGTGAAGGAGGTCCGCCTCGACTGCGACGGCGACACCCTGCTCGTCAAGGTCGCCCAGGACGGTGCGGCCTGTCACACCGGCGACCGCACCTGCTTCGATGCCGACCTACTGCTCGCCTCTTCCGCCGACCGAACCAGCTGACCGGATGACAGACAAGAGCAGAGCCCACCGCTCGTTCGGACCGACGATCCTGGCCGGTCTGGCCGGCGCCGGTCTGGCCGCTGTCGCAGGTAGCCGGGAGTGGGCTACCACCCGGGGCGACGCCGCGGGGATCAAGGTCGAAGCGGGCGTGACCGGGTCGGAGTCCCAACCGCTCACCGTCGCTCTGGCTCTCGTGGCCCTGGCCGCCTGGGGCGTCGTGCTCGTCGTCCGCGGGAAGGTCCGAAGGGCCATCGCCGTGGTCGGCCTGGTGGCCTCGATTGGGTCGTTGGCCGCTGTCGTTGCTGGCTTCGGTGCCGCCCAGGACGACGCCGTGGAGGCCGCGATTGCCAGGGGAGCAAGCGGCGACGTCTTCGTGACCTCGCTGACGGCCTGGTACTACCTCGCCGGCCTCGGAGCCGGCCTGGCCGCGGTCGCGTTCGCGGTCGCGGTGGTCGCCGCGCCCGGCTGGCCGGCGATGGGACGCAAGTACGACGCGCCTGCCGCACGCCGTGAAGAGCCCGTGCACGAGGACGACATGTGGCGGGCGCTCGACGAGGGGCACGACCCGACTTCATAGAATGCTTGTGTTCGCGCGACAATGAGCGCGCATCAGTCACAATGAGAACGCATCGCGTCTTCCGGAGGAGTACCCACCGCATGTCTCACCACGGCAACACCCCTGCTGCGTGGACCGGCGTCATGATCATCCTGCTCGGTTTCGTCATCGGCGGGATCGGTCTGGTCATCGAGAACATGCTTCTGTTCTGGATCGGCGTCGTCATGTTCCCGGTCGGCGGCATCGTCGGCAAGATCATGCAGAAGATGGGCTTCGGCGCGGAGACCGCCAACCGGTGAGCCGATGAGCACCACGCTGCAGCGCCCGGCGCCAGGAGCCACTACCCGCGGGAAGCGGGTACAGGCTCCGGCCCTGGTCGCCGGTGCGGTGCTCGGGGCGAGCGTCCTGCTTCACTTCAGGGACCCGCACGACAGCGGCAGCTACCTGTACTGCCCCTGGCTCCTCCTGACCGGCACCCACTGCCCCGGCTGCGGCGGGCTGCGCGCGGTCAACGACCTGACGCGCGGCGACCTCGCGGGCGCGGCCTCCAGCAACCTGCTGTTCGTCGGCTCGATCCCGCTGCTGGTCTTTTTCTGGGGCCGCTGGTTCGCCGACCGGTGGCGAGGGGTACGACGGGCGGCGAGCTCGCGCCAGGCCTACATCGGCGTCGCTGTCTTCGTCGCGGTGGCCGCGACGTTCTGGGTCGTGCGCAACCTGCCCTTCGCCGCCTGGCTCGCGCCGTAAGCAACGGACGCAAGCCCACGCCCGAGGGACAGAAGATCAAACGCAAGAGGCCCCGACCGCAACGGTCGGGGCCTCTTCTGTGCGCTGGATCAGAAGGAGGTGGTGGTCGTGGTCGTCGTGAAGGCGCCGGTCACCAGGGCGAAGATCAGGCCGAGCACGCTGAGCGCGATCGCGATCCAGCCCATGATCACACCCGCCTTCGCCATGCCGTCGCCCGACAGCGCTCCGCCCGAGGCCGCGATCTCCTTCCTGGCCGAGTTGCCCAGGATGAGGGCCGGGATGCCCGCGAAGAGGCCGCAGCACACGAGACCGAGGATGCCCAGGATCATCGACCAGAGGGCCTTCTGACTGGTCTGTGGCGTGGCGTAGCCGCCGGTTCCTCCGGGGGGAGGCGGCGGTGGCGGGGTGTAGCTCATCGAGGTCTCCCTGTGTGGGTGCGCGTGATGTCGCGATGACGGTATCGCGCAAGTGACCCGTTCGCGTGGAAAACGCGCTCGGTCAGATTGACCCGGTTTGCACGTCGGTGTTGAACTGCGCGTTTCCGGTGGCGATCGCGACCGCCAGGATCGCCACCGCGAGCACCGCGAGCACGATCGCGATCGCCCCGGTGATGATGCCGGCCAGGGCGACGCCGTCGCCGGTCTGCATGCCGTTGCTCGCCCTGATCTCACCGCGGGCCTTCACACCCAGCACCACCGCCACGATGCCGACGAGCCCGAGGCCGCAGCACCAGGACAGGACCAGGGAGCTGATCCCGATGACCAGCGCGGCGGTGGCCTTGCCGTTGGTCAGGGGAAAGGGACCGGGCACGCCGCCGGCGTACGGGCCGCCGTAGGGAGGCGGGTACGAGCCGGGGAAGGGGCTCTGCGGGGTCTGGTCCCCGTCGTCGGCAGGGCCGTTGCCGGGAGGGCCGGGCGGGTTGCTCATCGCGGGGATTCCTTGCATGGACGGAGTCGGGGAGGTCGCCTGGATCGACGAGGTCTTGCAACCGGACCTCGGTGAACGGGACCTCTGCTGACGTGAGAGTCTAGAGTCTCCGACCGGTCCAGACATTGAATGAGCGAGGTCCCGATGTCCGTTCTCGCCGAGATCATTGACGGCGTTCGCGCCGATCTCGAGCTGCGAGAGGCCGCGATCCCGCTCGACCAGGTCAAGGAGGCGGCTCGCCTCGCCCCGCTGGCCCTGGACCCGATGCCGAGCTTCCGTTCGCCCGGCGTGAGCGTCATCGCCGAGGTCAAGCGCGCCAGCCCCAGCAAGGGTGAGCTGGCGTCCATCGCGGACCCCGCCGCACTCGCGAGCGACTACGCCGCGGGTGGCGCCTCCACGATCAGCGTGCTCACCGAGCAGCGACGGTTCGGGGGCAGCCTCGACGACCTCCGGGCGGTCCGGTCTGCCGTGGACATCCCGGTGCTGCGCAAGGACTTCATCGTCACGTCGTACCAGCTCTGGGAGGCCCGCGCGGCCGGAGCCGACCTGGCCCTGCTGATCGTCTCGGCACTGGACCAGAACCAGCTGGTGGGTCTGATCGACCGCGCGACGTCGATCGGGCTCACGGTGCTGGTCGAGGTGCACGACGAGGAAGAGGTCGAGCGCGCCCTGGATGCCGGCGCCCAGCTGATCGGTGTCAACGCGCGCAACCTCAAGACCCTCGACGTCGACCGGGACACGTTCTCCCGGCTCGCACCGCGCATCCCCGACGAGGTGGTGCGGGTCGCCGAGTCCGGTGTCCGCGGTCCGCACGACGTGTTCGAGTACGCCAAGCAGGGCGCCAATGTTGTGCTGGTGGGGGAGACTCTGGTGAGAGGCAAGGACCCCCGCACAGCCGTCGCCGACCTGGTGGCCGCGGGGGCGCACCCAGCTGTGAAACACCGCGACTGAAAGTCAAGGAACTATGTCTGCTCTGCCCGACGAGGCCGGCCACTTCGGACGCTTCGGCGGCCGCTTCATGCCCGAGGCGCTGATCGCCGCGCACAACGAGCTCACCACCGCGTGGCAGGAGGCGATGGTCGACCCCGAGTTCACCGGCGAGTTCCAGCGCATGCTTCGTGAGTACGCCGGTGCGCCCAGCATGCTCTACGACGCCACCAAGCTCTCCGAGCACGCCGGCGCCCGGATCCTGCTGAAGCGGGAGGACCTGAACCACACCGGCGCGCACAAGATCCGCAACGTGCTCGGCCAGGCGCTGCTCACCAAGCGGATGGGCAAGACCCGGGTCATCGCCGAGACCGGTGCCGGCCAGCACGGTGTCGCGACCGCGACGGCCTGCGCCTACCTGGGTCTGGACTGCGTGATCTACATGGGCGAGGTGGACACCCAGCGGCAGGCCCTCAACGTGGCGCGGATGCACCTGCTCGGTGCCGAGGTCGTCGCCGTGAAGTCGGGCTCTCGGACCCTGAAGGACGCGATCAACGAGGCGCTGCGGGACTGGGTCGCCAGTGTCGACACCACCCACTACATGCTCGGTACCGCCGCAGGCTCACACCCGTTCCCGGCCATGGTCCGGGACTTCTGCCGCGGGATCGGTGACGAGTCCCGGGAGCAGTGTCTCGAGCTCACCGGCGCGCTCCCCGACTCGGTGGTGGCCTGTGTCGGCGGTGGGTCCAACGCGATCGGCATGTTCACTGCGTTCGTCGACGACCCGTCGGTGCAGCTGTTCGGCTTCGAGGCCGGCGGCGACGGGTTCGAGACCGGTCGGCATGCGGCGACGATCCACGCCGGCGAGGTCGGGGTGCTGCACGGTGCCCGGACCTACGTCCTGCAGAACGAGGACGGCCAGACCGTCGAGTCGCACTCGATCTCCGCGGGCCTGGACTACCCGGGGGTCGGCCCCGAGCACGCCTACCTCTCCGAGACCAAGCGGGCGGAGTACCGGCCGATCACCGACACCGAGGCGATGGACGCGATGGCGCTGCTGTCGCGCGTCGAAGGGATCATCCCCGCGATCGAGAGCGCCCACGCGATCGCCGGAGCGTTGCAGCTGGCCAAGGAGCAGCCGGGCTCGACGATCCTGGTGAACCTCTCCGGTCGCGGCGACAAGGACATGGGCACCGCCATCGAATGGTTCGGTCTGGCGGAGACGAAGGCCGACGAGACCGCCGGGGAGCCGCAGGCATGAGCGTGCGTGAGGCGTTCGAGACCGCGCGCACGGAGAACCGGGCCGCGCTGATCGGCTACCTGCCGGCGGGCTTCCCCGACGTCGACGGCTCGGTCGAGGCGATGCGAGCGATGGTGGACTCCGGCTGCGACATCATCGAGGTCGGCCTGCCCTACAGCGACCCGGTCATGGACGGGCCGACGATCCAGGCCGCGGCACAGCAGGCCCTTGAGGGCGGCGTCCGCACCCGCGACGTGCTCCGCACCGTCGAGGCGGTGGCCGCCACGGGCGCCAAGGTCGTCGTGATGACCTACTGGAACCCCGTGGAGCGCTACGGCGTCGAGCGCTTCGCCACCGATCTCGCCTCCGCCGGCGGGTCCGGTCTGATCACGCCCGACCTGGTGCCCGACGAGGCTGACGAGTGGATGGCCGCCGCCGACGAGCACGACCTCGACAAGATCTTCCTCGTTGCCCCGTCCTCGACGGACACAAGGCTGGCGATGACTGTGGAGAGCTGTCGTGGCTTCGTCTACGCCACCGCGGTGATGGGTGTGACCGGTGCCCGAACCACCACCAGCGACCTGGCCGGGCCGCTGGTCAAGCGCACCAAGGCGCTGACCGACCTGCCCGTGGGAGTGGGGCTCGGCGTCTCGAACGGCGACCAGGCCGCTGAGGTGGCCGGGTACGCCGACGGCGTGATCGTGGGCTCGGCGTTCGTGCGTCGGCTGCTGGACGCGGGCGATGACCGTCCGGCCGGCCTCGCGGCGCTGGCCGAGCTGACCCGTGATCTGGCGGATGGAGTGCGGCGTGGCTAGACCCAGGCGTCTTCTCGGTGTCGCAGCCGCTCTGACCGCCGTACTCGCGTTGAGCGCGTGCGCACAGGAGCAGCCGGCCGCCCTCGTCACCGGCTTCACCGAGTCGAACCCGGACGGCATGAACGGCGCGGTCCTCACCGACCAGTACGTCATGCCGGACGTGACCCTGACCGGCACGGACGGCGAGCCGTACTCGCTGACCGCGGACACCACCGAGCCGATCACGCTCGTCTTCTTCGGCTACACACACTGTCCCGACATCTGTCACGTCGTGATGGCCGACATCGCCTCCGCGCTGACCCGGCTCGACGAGGCCGACCGCGAGAAGGTCGGCATGCTTTTCGTCACCAGCGACCCGGCGCGAGACGATGCCGCGACGCTGCGCGAGTACCTCGACCGGTTCAACCCGGAGTTCGAGGGCGTCACCGGCGAGCTGAGCACGATCGTCGATGTCGCCAACAAGCTCGGCGTGCCGATCGAGGAAGGCAACAAGCTGCCCTCGGGTGGCTACGAGGTCGCCCACGGCACTCAGATCGTGGCCATCGACAGCCGGGACCGGGCACCGATCGTCTGGACCGAAGGGACCCCGGCTGTCGCCCTGGCCGAAGACCTCACCGCTCTGCTGAACAAGTGACAGGTAGCCTCACGCCGTGAACTTCGCCTCGATCCCGAGCCCCGACCAGAGCGTCTGGCAGCTCGGACCCTTTCCGCTGCGTGCCTACGCGCTGTGCATCATCGCCGGCGTCATCGTGGCGATCTGGCTGGGGGAGAAGCGCTGGGTCGCCCGCGGTGGCAGGAAGGGGCAGGTCGGCGACATCGCCATCTGGGCGGTCCCGTTCGGGCTGGTCGGCGGACGGCTCTACCACGTCATCACCGACTATCAGCTCTACTTCGGCGAGGGTCGGGACCCGATCACCGCGCTGTACGTGTGGCAGGGCGGTCTGGGGATCTGGGGTGCGGTGGCTCTTGGCGCCCTCGGCGGCTACATCGGCTGCCGGCGCAACGGGATCAAGTTCCTCCCGATGGCGGACGCGATCGCGCCCGGGATCGTGATCGCCCAGGCCATCGGCCGGTGGGGCAACTGGTTCAACCAGGAGCTCTTCGGAAAGCCGACGACGCTGCCGTGGGCGCTCGAGATCGACCCGGAGCACCGCCCCGACGGATATGCGGAGTTCGAGACCTTCCACCCGACGTACCTCTACGAGTTCTTCTGGAACCTCGGGGTCGCCGGGCTGGTGATCTGGGCGGACCGCAAGTTCAAGCTCGGGTTCGGGCGCGCCTTCGCGTTGTACGTCGCCGGCTACACCGCGGGCCGCGGCTGGATTGAGTACATGCGCATCGACACCGTGAACCACATCTTCGGGCTGCGGCTCAACGTGTGGACCTCGATCATCGTCTTCCTCGCCGCGGTCGGCTTCTTCGTGTGGTCGTCCAAGCGCCACCCGGGCCGCGAGGAGACCGTCTACCGGGACGAGGTTCCCGAGGTCAGGTGAGCCTTTCCTTCGGTGAAAAGGACGCCGCGCTTGGCTAGTTTCTTGCCATGACCGCGTACGAGCCCGTCGCAGACGAAGTCGACCACGAGCACCCGGACGTCACGGGCGGGTGGCTGCGCCCGGCCGTCTTCGGCGCCATGGATGGCCTGGTGTCCAACGTCGCCCTGATCGCCGGTGTCGCCGGCGGCACCCGGGGCGCCGAGACCTCGAGCGCGGTCGTTCTGGCCGGTCTGGCCGGTCTCGCCGCCGGCGCGTTCTCGATGGCCGCGGGGGAGTACACCTCGGTGGCCAGTCAGTCCGAGTCCGCCGCGCGCGAGATCGAGAAGGAGCGTGCGGAGATCATCCGGAACCCCCAGGGCGAGACCGCCGAGCTGGCCGAGATGTACGTCGAGAAGGGGATCGATCCGGACCTCGCGCTGAAGGTCTCGGAGCAGATCCACCGGGACGTCGACAACGCGGTCCGGGTTCACGCCCGCGAGGAGCTCGGCGTTCATCCCGACGAGCTGGCCTCCCCGAAGCTGGCGGCGGCCTCGTCGTTCCTGGCCTTCGCCATCGGTGCGTTCGTGCCCCTGCTGCCCTACCTGCTCGGCGCGACCAGCCTGGTGCCGGCCCTCGTGCTGACCCTCCTCGCGCTGTTCGCCTGCGGGGCCGTGGTGACGCAGGTGACCAACCGGTCCTGGTGGTACGGCGGGCTCCGGCAGATGCTTCTCGGAGCAGGCGCCGCCGGCCTCACCTACGTGGTCGGGGCGGCTGTCGGGGCGAACCTCGGCTGATCGAACCACCTGTCCGCTATCTGGGCAGCCTGTCTCGACGGGCGAGTCAGGTTACGTGCATATGTTGTAGTCTTCTGATTCCGCATGGGCCAATGTCGTCCCGCGCTTTGCTTGAGAGAAACACCGGTGCAATCTCTGGGTAACCGGTGTCACGACGACGACGGGAGAGTGCCTGATGCAAGCATTCCCGCCGCCCCAGGGGCTGTACGACGGACTCCACGAGCACGACGCGTGTGGTGTGGCCTTCGTAGCGACCCTGACAGGCGATGCCAGCCACGACATCGTTGCCAAGGCCATCACGGCCCTGCGCAACCTCGAGCACCGTGGCGCGACCGGCGCTGAGCCGGACTCCGGCGACGGCGCCGGCATCCTGCTCCAGGTTCCGGACAAGTTCTTCCGCGCCGTCGTCGACTTCGAGCTCCCGCCGGCCCGCAGCTACGCGGTCGGCACCGCCTTTCTCCCGGGGGATGACGAGCACGTCGCCAAGACCCGCAAGCTCATCGAGGAGATCGCGGTCGAGGAGGGGCTGAGCGTCGTCGGCTGGCGCGACGTCCCGACGAACCCGAGCATGCTCGGCGCAACTGCGATCAGCGTGATGCCGACCTTCAGCCAGCTCTTCGTCACCGCCTCCAGCGGCCGGCTGGTGGGGATGGCCCTCGAGCGGCTCGCCTTCTGCCTGCGCAAGCGCGCCGAGCACGAGACCGACGTGTACTTCCCGTCGCTGTCCTCACGCACCCTTGCCTACAAGGGCATGCTCACCACCGACCAGCTCGACCAGTTCTACCCGGACCTGGTCGACGAGCGGATGGAGTCCGCGGTCGGTGTGGTGCACTCGCGCTTCTCCACGAACACGTTCCCGAGCTGGCCGCTGTCGCACCCGTTCAGGTTCATCGCCCACAACGGCGAGATCAACACCGTGATGGGCAACCGCAACTGGATGCGCGCCCGCGAGGCCCTGCTCGACAGCGACCTGATCGGCGGTGACCTGGAGCGGCTGTACCCGATCTGCACGCCCGGCGCCTCCGACTCCGCATCGTTCGACGAGGTGCTCGAGCTGTTGCACATGGGTGGACGCTCGCTGCCGCACTCGGTGCTGATGATGATCCCCGAGGCGTGGGAGAACCACGCCGAGATGGATGCCAAGCGTCGGGCGTTCTACGAGTTCCACTCCTCGATGATGGAGCCGTGGGACGGGCCCGCCTGCGTGGTGTTCACCGACGGCACCCAGATCGGCGCTGTCCTGGACCGCAACGGCCTGCGCCCCAGCCGCTACTGGGTGACCGAGGACGGCCTCGTCGTGCTCGCGTCCGAGGTGGGCGTGCTCGACATCGACCCGGCGACCGTCGTACGCAAGGGACGTCTGCAGCCCGGCCGGATGTTCCTGGTGGACACCGCCGAGCACCGGATCATCGAGGACGAGGAGGTCAAGAGCCAGCTCGCCAGCGAGCACCCGTACGACGAGTGGCTGCACGCTGGTCTGGTCCGGCTCGAGGACCTGCCGGAGCGTGAGCACATCGTGCACACCCACGCCTCGGTGACCCGTCGCCAGCAGATCTTCGGCTACACCGAGGAGGAGCTGCGGGTCCTGCTCACCCCGATGGCGAAGAGCGGAGCGGAGCCGATCGGCTCGATGGGCACCGACACCCCGATCGCCGCGCTCTCGGACCGTCCGCGGCTGCTGTTCGACTACTTCAGCCAGCTGTTCGCACAGGTCACCAACCCGCCGCTGGACGCCATCCGCGAGGAGCTCGTCACCTCGCTCAACGGCACCATCGGACCAGAGGCGAACCTGCTCAAGCCGACCCCGGCCTCGTGCCGTCAGGTCGTGCTGCCGTTCCCGGTGATCGACAACGACGAGCTGTCCAAGATCCGGCACATCAACCGCGACGGCGACCTGCCCGGCTTCATCACTCACGTCTCGCGCGGTCTGTACCCCGTCGAGGGCGGGGGAGAGGCGCTCGCCGTCCGGATCGACGAGATCTGCGCCGAGGTGTCCGCGGCTATCGCCGACGGCGCCCGGATCATCGTGCTCTCCGATCGTCACTCCACTGCCGAGCTGGCCCCGATCCCGTCGTTGCTGATCACCGGTGCCGTGCACCACCACCTGGTCCGGGAGAAGACCCGCACCCAGGTCGGGCTGATCATCGAGGCCGGAGACGTGCGCGAGGTGCACCACGTGGCCCTCCTCATCGGGTACGGCGCGGCGGCGGTCAACCCCTACCTGGCCATGGAGACCGTCGAGGACCTGGCCCGCGACGGCTACTACGTCGACGAGGACCCGCAGGTCGCGGTCAAGAACCTGGTGAAGTCGCTCGGCAAGGGCGTCCTCAAGGTGATGAGCAAGATGGGTGTCTCGACCGTCGCGTCGTACACCGGGGCCCAGATCTTCGAGGCCATCGGACTGGCGCAGCCGCTGGTGGACAAGTACTTCACCGGCACCGTCAGCAAGCTCGGCGGCATCGACCTGGACACGATCGCCGAGGAGGTCGCCCGCCGGCACCGCAAGGCGTACCCCGTCGACGGCCTGCCGCCGGCCCACCGGACCCTCGAGGTCGGTGGCGAGTACCAGTGGCGCCGCGAGGGCGAGCCGCACCTGTTCGACCCGGAGACGGTGTTCCGGCTCCAGCACTCGACCCGTGCCGGCCGCTACGACGTGTTCAAGCAGTACACCCAGCGCGTGGACGAGCAGTCCGAGCGGCTGATGACGCTGCGCGGGCTGTTCAAGTTCAAGGGCGACCGGCAGCCGGTGCCGATCGAGGAGGTCGAGCCGGTCTCCGCGATCGTCAAGCGGTTCTCCACCGGTGCGATGTCCTACGGCTCGATCAGCCAGGAAGCGCACGAGACGCTCGCGATCGCGATGAACCGGCTGGGTGGCAAGTCCAACACCGGTGAGGGCGGCGAGGACGAGGACCGTCTCTACGACCCCGAGCGCCGCTCGGCGATCAAGCAGGTCGCGTCCGGTCGTTTCGGCGTCACCTCGGAGTACCTCACCAACTCCGACGACATCCAGATCAAGATGGCGCAGGGCGCGAAGCCCGGCGAGGGCGGTCAGCTGCCCGGCCACAAGGTGTACCCGTGGGTGGCCAAGACCCGTCACTCGACGCCGGGTGTCGGTCTGATCTCGCCCCCGCCGCACCACGACATCTACTCGATCGAGGATCTGGCCCAGCTGATCCACGACCTGAAGAACTCCAACCCGTCGGCGCGGGTGCACGTCAAGCTCGTCGCCGAGGTCGGGGTCGGCACGGTCGCGGCCGGGGTGTCCAAGGCGCATGCCGACGTTGTGCTCATCTCCGGGCACGACGGCGGCACCGGAGCCTCGCCGCTGACCTCGCTCAAGCACGCGGGCGGCCCGTGGGAGCTCGGCCTCGCCGAGACCCAGCAGACCCTGCTCCTCAACGGGCTGCGTGACCGGATCGTGGTGCAGACCGACGGTCAGCTCAAGACCGGTCGGGACGTGATCATCGCGGCCCTGCTCGGTGCCGAGGAGTTCGGTTTCGCGACCGCCCCCCTGGTCGTCTCGGGCTGCATCATGATGCGGGTCTGCCACCTCGACACCTGCCCCGTGGGCGTCGCGACGCAGAACCCGGTCCTGCGCGAGCGGTTCGAGGGCAAGCCGGAGTTCGTCGTGAACTTCTTCGAGTACATCGCCGAGGAGGTGCGTGAGCTCCTGGCCGAGCTCGGTTTCCGCACCCTGGACGAGGCGATCGGTCACGCCGAGGTGCTCGACGTGGAGCAGGCGGTCGACCACTGGAAGGCCGCCGGGCTCGACCTGGCGCCGATCCTGCACGTGCCGTCGCTGCCCGAGGGGGCCGCCCGGCACAACACCACCGGTCAGGACCACGGCCTGGACAAGGCACTGGACAACGACCTCGTGGCGCTGGCAGCGGACGCCCTCGAGCGCGGAGAGCCGGTGCGCGCGCAGGTCGAGATCCGCAACGTCAACCGTACTGTCGGCACGATCCTGGGGCACGAGGTCACCAAGCGGTACCGCGGGCAGGGGCTGCCGGACGGGACGATCGACATCACCTTCACCGGGTCTGCGGGCCAGTCCTTCGGCGCCTTCGTGCCGCGCGGCATGACTCTGCGGCTCGAGGGCGACGCCAACGACTACGTGGGCAAGGGGCTCTCCGGTGGGCGGATCGTGGTCCGACCCGACCGTTCGGCCGGCTTCAAGGCCGAGCACGAGATCATCGCCGGCAACGTGATCGCCTACGGCGCGACCAGCGGCGAGATCTACCTGCGTGGTCAGGTCGGTGAGCGCTTCTGCGTCCGGAACTCCGGGGCCACCGCCGTCGTCGAAGGCGTCGGCGACCACGGCTGCGAGTACATGACCGGCGGCCGGGCCGTCATCCTCGGGCCCACGGGACGCAACTTCGGGGCCGGCATGAGCGGCGGCATCGCCTATATCTACGACCCGAAGCGGCAGTTCGCCCCCCGCTGCAACATGGAAATGGTTGAGCTCGAGCGCCTGGAGATTC
The DNA here is from genome assembly GCA_041606495.1 of Nocardioidaceae bacterium. Classification (GTDB taxonomy): domain Bacteria; phylum Actinomycetota; class Actinomycetes; order Propionibacteriales; family Nocardioidaceae; genus Nocardioides_C. The sequence continues at coordinate 121 of JBFIWG010000058.1, read as the reverse complement.
AGGAGGAGATCGACGAGGTCCGCGACCTCATCGAGCGCCACGCCGAGTACACCGGATCCACGGTGGCCTCCGCCCTGCTGGCGGACTGGTCGAACGCGATCAACGCGTTCGTCAAGGTCAT
>JBFIWG010000057.1:0-13422 GCA_041606495.1 Nocardioidaceae bacterium | reverse complement strand
GCGTCGAGCCGCCCGGTGCGCCGCAACGCCCGGTCCCGCTGGAACGCGCGCACCGCCTTGTAGGTGGCGCCGTCGAAACGGCCGTGCACGCGCCCGTCGTACAGCCGCTGCTTGCGGAGCAGGCACTGGGCCGCCTTGACCTGGGCGCCCTTGCTGCCTCGGCGGAGTGCCCGGTAGTCGGCGAACTCGAGGCGTACGCCGCAGGGGCGGGTCGCCCTGGGCGCGACCGAGCCCCTTCCGACGTCCATGAAGTTGCGGTCGATGTCCAGGGAGGCGCCGCCGTAGGTCGCCTTGGTGTCCAGGACGTACTGGTGGACGCGCGCGTGCGGGGTCCAGTTGTCCCCGCGCACCCAGCGGGGATCGATGTAGGTGTCCGCGCGGCCGTTGCTCCAGGCGTACCAGATCTGGTCGGGCAGGACGTAAGAGCCGGGCGAGGCGGTGTCGGCGTAGTCCAGCGCGTCCACGGCGGCGGCGACGTTGGAGTAGACGCCGGAGCGGTAGCCCAGACGGTGCACCCGCTCGGTCCACGACGACAAGAAGCTCAGCACCGAGCGTCGGCAGTCGTCTCCCGCCGCGGGGTCGGCAGCGTCGTTGAGCGGGAAGTCCTCGATGTCGTACCAGAGCGTGCTGCCCTCGCGGATCCCGAGATCGCGCGCAGTGCGGACCGCGGCGTTGGCGTTGGACCGGCCCTGAAGACGCGCGGCGCCGTAGCTGTTCGTGCGGTCGGGGGTGATGTCCGTGGCGAACGCGCGTGTCGAGCAGGCCGCCTGCGGGCCGACCCAGATCGGCAGGATCCGCCAGCCCTTGCGGGACTGCTGAGACACCCAGCCGGCATCCAGGTGCTCCTGTGCGCAGCTCCGCTCGGCCCCGCCGATGTAGACGCCCACGCCCCAGAACGGCGACGTGGTCAGCCAGGTGTCCATCGTGGCCTGGTCAGGGGTCTCGCAGGCGTCGAACGCGTAGCCGGTGAAGGAGCCGGGAGTCACCCGGTTGGCGGCGTGGGCAGGCAACGTCACCAAGGAGACGGCGAACGCGGCGAGCAGGGCGATGGGCAGCAGGTGCCGGTGCGTCATTGATTCCCCCGTGGACTCGAGACGTTGCTGCACCATAGCCGCTCACCCACGTGAGGGATACTCGCGACCATGCCCGTCCGTCTTCGTCCCGCCGATCCCGCAGCCGCAGCGGAGGCACTGGCCCGGTTCGATGCCGGGGAGGCCTCCGGCGCGGACCTGAGGCTGCTGACCAAGCACCTCCTCGCGTTGCTCGTGAGCAAGGCACCGGGCGGCGCGGTCGAGGTCCGCGTCCCGCCCTACGCCGTCGCCCAGTGCGTCGGGGGCACCCGGCACACCCGTGGCACGCCACCGGCCGTCGTGGAGATGGACGCGCCCACCTGGATCGCGGTGGCGACCGGCCGGACCGCGTGGGCGGACGCCGCTGCAGAGGCGCGGCTGAGCGCATCGGGAGAGCGCTCGGACCTCAGCCCCCTGCTTCCGCTGGCCTGAAAACCCGGTCATAGGGTGGCGCCATGACGTCACCGAGGAAGACCGTTGAAGAGCTCCGCGCCGCAGTGAAGGAGGTGCTGCCGTCCGTCCGCGCCGACCTCGAGGCTCTGGTCCGGATCCCCTCGGTCAGCGCCGACCCCAACCGCAAGGACGAGGTACGACGGTCCGCTGAAGCGACCGCGGAGCTGTTCCGCGGCGAGGGCTTCGAGGACGTGCAGATCCTGTCCAGCGACGGCGGAGCCCCCGCCGTCGTGGCGCGGAAGCCGGCCCCGGAGGGTGCGCCGACCGTGCTGCTCTACGCCCACCACGACGTGCAGCCCGTCGGGAACCTCGACGACTGGGAGAGCGAGCCGTTCGAGCCGACCGAGCGGGGTGACCGTCTCTACGGGCGTGGTGCCGCCGACGACAAGGCCGGGATCGCCGCGCACCTCGCCGCGATCCGGGCCCACGGCGATGACCTGCCGGTCGGGGTCACCGTCTTCGTCGAGGGCGAGGAGGAGATCGGGTCGCCGACGCTGGAGGCGTTCCTCGCCGAGCACCAGCAGCTGCTGGCGGCGGACGCGATCGTCATCGCCGACTCGATGAACTGGGAGATCGGCGTCCCGGCACTGACCACGACCCTGCGCGGCAACGTCGACGTCCTCGTCGACGTGGCGACCCTGGACCACGGTGTCCACTCCGGCATGTTCGGCGGGCTGGTGCCGGACGCGATGATGGCCATGGTGCGGCTGCTCGCGACGCTGCACGATGACGAGGGCAACGTCGCGGTCGAGGGCCTTGTCTCCGGGAAGGCGTCGGACCTCGACTACCCCGAGAGCCGGATCCGCGAGGAGTCCTCGATCCTGGACGGAGTGTCGTTCGTCGGCTCCGGGCCCTACGTCGACCGGCTGTGGACCAAGCCTGCGATCACCATCGTCGGCCTGGACACCACCCGCACCGCCGAGGCGAGCAACACGCTGATCCCGACCGTGCGCGCGAAGGTGTCGCTGCGTCTTGCACCCGGCGACAACGCGACCTCGGCCATCGAGCGGCTCGAGGAGCACCTGAACACCCACGCCCCTTGGGGCGCGAAGGTGACCATCACCCGGGGCCGTCAGAGCGGCGAGCCGGGCGTCATCGATGCAGACGGGCCGGTCTACGACGTCGCCCGCGCTGCCTTCAAGGAGGCCTGGGACGGCACCGACCCGGTCGACGTCGGTATCGGTGGCTCGATCCCGTTCATCGCCTCGTTCCAGAAGGCGTTCCCCGAGGCGTCCGTGCTGGTGACCGGCGTGGAGGACCCCGACACCCGGGCGCACGGCGCGAACGAGGGGCTGCACCTCGCGGAGTTCGAGCGAACCTGCCTAGCGGAGACGCTGCTGCTCAACAACCTGTGACGGGATCGTGGGCGGATTCGGAGGCTCGGCACGGCGCACCGTAGACTCGGCGCGTGCCCAGGAACGTGCGCCGCGGAGACGGCCGCCTGAACCACGACCTCGACCCTCTCGACCGCGGGCCGCAAGATGCCTGTGGCGTCTTCGGTGTCTGGGCGCCCGGAGAGGAAGTCGCCAAGCTGACCTACTACGGTCTCTACGCCCTGCAGCACCGTGGGCAGGAGTCGGCCGGTATCGCGGTCAGCAACGGCCGGCAGATCCTGGTCTACAAGGACATGGGGCTGGTGTCCCAGGTGTTCGACGAGGCCACGCTGGCGTCGTTCAAGGGCCACCTGGCCGTGGGTCACGCCCGCTACTCCACGACGGGTGCCAGCACCTGGCACAACGCACAGCCGACGTTCCGACCCACCGAGACCGGCTCCATCGCGCTGGCCCACAACGGCAACCTGACCAACACCCGTGAGCTCGCAGCCCGGGTCGCGGGCCTGACCGACGTCGGCGGCGAGTCCGACGTACCTGCCCGGCTGCGGGAGAAGTCGACCAACGACACCAGCCTGGTCACGGCCCTGTTCGCGCACCACCCGGACATGAGCCTCGAGGAGAACGCCGTCGAGGTGCTCAAGACCCTGCAGGGCGCGTTCTCCTTCGTGTGGATGGACGAGAACACCCTGTACGCCGCGCGCGACCCGCAGGGCATCCGTCCGCTGGTGCTCGGTCGTCTCGAGCGCGGTTGGGTAGTCGCCTCGGAGACCGCGGCGCTGGACATCGTCGGCGCCTCCTTCATCCGGGAGATCGAGCCGGGCGAGCTGGTGGCGGTCGACGAAGACGGCTTGCGCAGCCGCCAGTTCGCGGAGGCGGCGCCCAAGCACTGCCTGTTCGAGTTCGTCTACCTCGCCCGCCCCGACACCCTGATCACCGGTCAGCGGGTGCACAGCGTCCGCGTCGAGATCGGCCGCAGACTGGCCAGGGAGTTCCCGGCCGACGCGGACCTGGTGATCCCGGTGCCCGAGTCGGGGACACCCGCGGCGATCGGGTACGCCGAGGAGAGCGGCATTCCCTACGGCTCGGGACTGGTCAAGAACTCCTACGTCGGACGGACGTTCATCCAGCCGTCGCAGACGATCCGCCAGCTCGGCATCCGGCTGAAGCTGAACCCGCTCCGCGACGTCATCGAGGGCAAGCGCCTGGTCGTCGTGGACGACTCGATCGTCCGCGGCAACACCCAGCGGGCGCTGGTCCGGATGCTCCGCGAGGCAGGGGCCCGCGAGGTGCACGTGCGGATCTCGAGCCCGCCGGTGAAGTGGCCGTGCTTCTACGGCATCGACTTCGCCACGCGCGCGGAGCTGATCGCCAACGGGCTCTCGAGCGAGGAGATCTGCCGGTCCATCGATGCCGACTCCCTCGGCTACATCTCGCTCGACCAGCTGATCGAGGCAACCACGGTTCCGAAGGACGACCTCTGCCGAGCCTGCTTCGACGGGGTCTACCCGGTCAAGCTGCCCGAGCCCGAGGATCTCGGCAAGCACCTGCTCGAGCTGACCAGCGACGAGATCGCGGTCGACCCGCTGGCAGCCGCCGCGCTGTCCCTCACGCCTGGCGGCGGCGCAGGTGACGCGCTCGACCGGCCGTAGCCACCACCCCGACCCGGACCACAACGGACGAGGACGTCGAATGTCTGACCACGCCAGCACGCCCGCGAACGGCAGCACCTACGAGGCCGCAGGGGTGTCCATCGACGCCGGCGACAAGGCCGTCGAGCTGATGAAGGTGTGGGTGGAGCAGGCGCGCCGGCCGGAGATGATCGGCGGCATCGGAGGGTTTGCCGGGCTCTTCGACGCCAGCGCCCTCAAGGGCTTCAAGCGTCCGCTGCTGGCCAGCTCCGCGGACGGGGTCGGCACCAAGGTCGCCATCGCCCAGGCGATGGACCGGCACCACACGATCGGCTTCGACCTGGTCGGCATGCTCGTCGACGACCTGGTGGTCTGCGGCGCGGAGCCGCTGTTCCTCACCGACTACATCGCCACCGGCCGCGTCGTGCCCGAGCGGATCGCCGCCATCGTCCAGGGCATCGCCGAGGCCTGCGTGCAGGCCGGCTGCGCGCTCATCGGCGGGGAGACGGCCGAGCACCCTGGCCTCCTCGAGCCCGACGAGTACGACGTCGCCGGCTCCACCACCGGCGTGGTCGAAGCAGACGACCTGCTGGGCCCCGGCCGCGTCCGGCCCGGGGATGCCGTGATCGCGATGGCCTCCAGTGGCCTGCACTCGAACGGCTACTCCCTCGTGCGACACGTCCTGCTGAACACCGCGGGCTGGAAGCTCGACCGGCACGTCGAGGAGCTCGGCCGGAGCCTGGGCGAGGAGCTGCTGGAGCCGACCAGGATCTACGCCAAGGCCTGCCTGGACCTGGCCCGGACCACGCGCACCCACGCGATGTCGCACATCACCGGCGGCGGCCTCGCGGCGAACCTGGAGCGGGTGATGCCTCAGGAGCTGGTGGCCACCGTCGAGCGCGGGTCGTGGACACCACAGCCGGTCTTCGACCTGGTCCGCGACGTCGGAGCGGTCGCCCAGCCGGACCTGGAGAAGACGTTGAACTGTGGCGTCGGGATGGTCGCCCTCACCGATGCCGAGGACGCCGACCGGGCGATCGCACTGCTCGAGGGCCACGGCATCCGGGCCTGGGTCTGCGGTGAGGTCAGCGAGGCGCAGGACACCGCCACTGGTGGCTCGGTGAGCCTGGTGGGCCAGCACCCCGGCTGGTAGTCCGCACCGTCGCCGCGAGCTCACGAGGCGCTCCGGCGTACCCCTTTTTCGGGTGAGGGCGACCAAATCGGGCGGCTGATGTGCGCGAGTACCCAGGTCCCAGGTACGGTTGACTCAGGAGAATACGAACGAGAGACCGGACGCGCGGAGACCCTCGTCCGTGACAGACGTCGAGTTGACGGTCACGGCGTGGGTATACGTGACTCCGGCTGAGTGTGCGAGGGGGTCGACCCTATGGGGCGCGGCCGTGCGAAGGCGAAGCAGACCAAGGTTGCCCGCGACTTGAAGTACCGCTCCCACGAGACGGACTTGAGTGCGCTGGCCCGTGAGCTGCATGGCGAGTCCGACAACTCGGTGCCCGACGAGAGCCCGGACACCGACGAGTACGACGAGTGGGCTGACTACTCGGAGCCCAGCCGCCGGGACTGATCCCGGCCAGGTCCGTTCATCTGGTTGAGGCGAGCGTCGTGCTGCCCTGTGGGGCGGCACGACACTCGCCTCGAACCATGTCCGGCCGAGGTCGATCAGCGGAGCCAGATACCCCGCAGGCGTCCGATTTCGGTCATGCGACGCTCGGCGAGGCGGTCCGCAGCGACGGCCGGCGGCACACCCTCGTCCGCGGCGAGAGCGAAGACGCTCTTGGTGGTGTCGAAGATCTTCTCCGCGCGCTGCTTGGCCCGCTCGAAGGAGAAGCCGTGCAGCTCGTCGGCGACCTGGATGAGACCGCCCGCGTTGACCATGTAGTCGGGCGCGTAGAGGATCCCTCGGTCCTGCAGGCTCTTCTCGATGCCCTCGTGCGCAAGCTGGTTGTTGGCGGCGCCGCAGACGATCTTCGCGGAGAGCTTCTCGACGACGTCGTCGGTCAGGGCGCCACCCAAAGCGCTGGGAGCGTAGACGTCGAGGTCGGAGGCGACCAGCTCGTCGGCGTCGGCCACCACGTGCACGTCGGGGTGCTCGGTCTGCACGCGTGCGATCGCCGCGCCGTCGACGTCGGTGATCACGACGTTCGCGCCGTCCTCGACGAGGTGGGTCACCAGGTGGTGGCCGACCTTGCCCACTCCGGCCACGCCGACGGTGCGCCCGTGCAGCGTCGGCGCACCCCAGGTGACCTCGGCGGCGGCGCGCATGCCCTGGAAGACTCCGTAGGCGGTGAGCACCGAGGAGTCTCCGGCGCCGCCGTTGGCGACGGTCCGACCGGTCACGTAGTCGCACTCGCGGGCGATGTGGTCCATGTCCTCGGAGAAGGTCCCGACGTCGCAGGCGGTGTAGTAGCGACCGTTGAGGGACTGCACGAAGCGGCCGTAGGCACGCAGCAGCGCCTCGGTCTTGATCTTGGTGGGGTCGCCGATGATGACCGCTTTTCCGCCGCCCAGGTCTAGACCGGCAAGTGCGGCTTTGTACGCCATTCCCTTGGAGAGGTTGAGGACGTCGGCGAGGGCGTCCTGCTCGGTGGCGTAGGGGTAGAACCGGGTGCCTCCGAGGCCGGGGCCGAGAGCGGTGGAGTAGATGGCGATGATGGCCTTCAGCCCGGTCGGCTCGTCGTGGCAGAAGACGACCTGCTCATGGCCTGTTCCACGCTCAAAAACGCCTACGGGGGGCTGGTTCGATGCGGTCACGGTGGTGACCCTTTCGTTCGGGCCCGCGGGGTGTGCGGGCGGTTGTCAAGAACGCCAGCGGGGGTGGTGCGGGCGTACCCCTTCAGACTACGGAAGGCCGCCCCTCCGGTGCGACATGGGCCACAGGTCCTGTCCACTATGACTAGTCCGAAACCCTTAGTGGCTCATGTAAGCCATTGTCACCAATTTCCGTCGTGCCTAGGCTCGTAGATGTCAGGATATGGGGAGCATGAATGGGGAGGTTTTCAGCCTTATTCATGGGTAGGTAACCACAGTGAGGGAGGCTCGCTATGAATACGCGACCGCCTGAGTCTGAACCGTTGCTCACGCCCGCAGAGGTTGCAGCCATGTTCCGGGTCGACCCGAAGACGGTCACCCGGTGGGCGAAGGCCGGCAAGCTGAGCTCGATTCGGACTCTTGGAGGACATCGCCGCTACCGCGAGTCCGAAGTGCGCGACCTGTTGACCGGGATGGTTCCCGAGCAACGGCGCGGTGATGACCTGGAGTGATCCGGGCCCTACGGGGGTACGTGACGGCTTGGATTGACGGGTCCGTGGGGGGCGCCTGACACCCAAGTTCATGTGACGTTCGAAGACCTAGCACCACTGGTGCTAGGTCTTCGCTATTGTCCGGCGGTCTCCTGGCTCAGCGCAGGCCGCGCACGAACCCGACGACGGCCCTTGCCTCCTGCAGACGGCGTTCCCAGGTGATGCCCATGGCGATCAGTAGAGCACCGGCACCTCCGATGAGCACCCATCGCGGCACGGCCTCGGCTACAGGAGTCGCGTGCCGCAGGATCAGGAGCGAGCCGACCGTTGCGGCGAACACAACCGGCGCTGTCCAGCGCAACCGGAGGCCGACCACGACCAGGGCCAGGCAGCCCACGCCGAGCAGCACAGACCGGAGCGTCACCGGGTCCCACAGCACCCAGAGCAGGCTGGGCACCAGGCCAAGCGCCAGCGCTGGGGACAGTGCCGTCATCGTCGCCTCACCCGGGTTGCGGCGAAGGGCCAGCACACCCACCACCCCCAGTGCCACTGCCGATGGCAGTGTGTAGGCCTCCGGCGTCTCCACGCCGACGTCCCACAACCGCACCCAGCTGGCCGCCGCGAGCAGGAAGCCGCCCAGCCACCCGACCTGACGCCGGTCCGACCGCTGCAACGCCATCGCCGAGACGGCGGCGCCCACGACGGTCAGGTACACGGCTGTCCAGGTCGCCTCGTGCGGGTCGACGGCTGACTCGATCCCTGCCGCGGCGAGGGTGCCGGCGGCTAGTAATGCACCGAGCTCGAGGCTGAGTCGGGTGAGCCGGGAGTCGGTGCGCCGGAGTCGCTCGTCGCCGTACGGTCCGGCGAGCACCAGCGCCACGAGCAGGAGTACGCCGGCCAGGGCGGTCCACGTGGCGCGGGCCTCCGCCACCGAGCCGACGGTCCAGGCCAGACCACCGAGCGCCAGCGACAGGAGGAAGCCGGCGCCGGCGCTGATCTCCACCCAGGTCCATCGCAGGTAAACCGCGACCGTGAAGCCGAGGGCGACAACGAGCACGGTCAGCGTCAGCTCGTCGTCGTGCAGGCCGGCCACGACGGCAAGGAACAAGAACACGGCTGTCGCGCCGAGAGCTGTGATCCAGCCGGTGCGAAGCGCGAGGATCCCTAGTCCGGTAGTGCACGCGAGGAGCAAGGTGACCACGACAGCGACGGGAACGGGGTACAGCGCGACCGTCAGCACGCCCGCGGCCAGCAACGCGGAGACGAGGATCGTGAGGTCGGCCAACGGCGCGACGACTCGGTCTACCAAGGGAACTGCCCGGGCCAGGACGATGAATGCGCCGATCGCTGCAAGAACGGCGAGGGGGAGCAGCCAGGGTGCGGGCGGCAGATCGTCGAAGCCGCGCAGGGCAGGGAGCCTGCCGTCCGTGGTTCCGGTCCACAGGAGCGCTCCGGCCGCAGCCAAGCGAGCCAGAGCCTCCACGGCCAGGGACAACGCCAGCCCGGCCTGGAAGAGCCCCGCCAGGCCCACGGTGACGGCAAGGCCGTACGTCCACGGGGTGCGAGCGGACCAGGTCACCGCGCCCGTCGCGGCGACGGCGACGACGACGGCCAAGGAGAGGCTGGTGGACCCCGCATCCCAGAAGGGGATGAGCAGGGCCCCGACGAGCACCACCTCGGCGATGGCCAGCGCCGCAACTCGGCCCAGGACCGTGGCGGCCGGAACGAGCGCAACCGCCCCGACCAGCGCGGCGCTCGCCAGCAGCGGCCAGATCTCGAGGTCGAGCCACAGCTCGCGGGCCGTGGGTCGCGACAGTGCCCGCTCGAGTGACGACGCGAGCAGCAGCAGCCAGGTGAAGCCGGTGACCGCTGCCGAGCCGACCAGCAGTGCCATCAGGCGAACGCTGTGCGCCGCGGCAGTGAGGGCGCCGCCGAGCAGCACCGACACGGTCAGCGCTGCTGACCCGGCGAACCACTCGCTGCTCACCAGCCCACCGACCATGGCGAAGAGCCCGAGTGCTGCGACGACCTGCGCTCCGACCAACGTGCGGGCCGGCGCCCGTCGTACGGCGAGCGCGGCCGCGGCGCCGGCGGCCACGAGCACGGCGCCGAGCACCACGAAGAACGGGCCGGTGCCGATGTTGCCGAACCAGCCGGAGTCACGGGCGCCGAACAGGTCGAACGCCAGCAGGCCAAGGGCAACGAGGCTCAGGGACTCGGCGGCGGCACGGAGGTTGCGCTGAGCGGCCCAGGCCGCCAGGCCGCCGGCGAGAGCGGTGAAGCCGAGCAGGATCGCGGTCCGGCCCGCCACTCCGAGCACGGACCACGTCACGGCGAGGAAAACCAGCGCGGCGATCAGCAGGCACAGGGCACCGAGGCCAAGCAGGATCCGGGGGACCGACGCGGCGCTCAGCCCGCGCTTGGGTCGAGGTGGGAGCGGCGCGGGCGGTTCGCCCAGTCCAGGCGTCGGTGTCGGCGCGGAACCGCGGGCCGCGGCCGGGCCACTGGCTGTCGCTGCCACCGGCTGCTTCGCGCGCAGCTCGGCCAGCAGCTGGTCGGCCTGCGTCAGGGCCACGAACAGTCGCGCCGCCGTGGGCCCTTGCAGCGACAGGCCGCAGCTGGGGCAGGTCGTGGCTCCGTACGGCATGGGGCCGAGGCAGTCGGGACACCGCTCAGGATCTGCGTAGCGCGTCATACGACCATCAAGCCATCAGCGAGCAGGCACGGGTCAGGGCCCAAGGGCTCAATGCGTCTGAGTAGGTGCACCCATGAATCGTCTCGGCTCGCAGGGCACCCCGTCCGACGATTCGTCAGGTACGTCGGTGCGAGCGCACGTTCTTACTTTGCAGGCCGATCCGCGCCAGCATCACCAGCGCCACCACGATCGAGATCACGAACACGACCAGCGCGATCCGGTTCTCGGCAGTCGGGGTGCCACCCGTGGAGCGGGCCAGAAAGGCCGACGACAGGATCATCGCGGCCAGGATCAAAGCAGTCGCAAGGACGTTCGCCAGCTTGTGCAGGCCACGAAGGAACTCGTCCTCGTCGAAGGCGTTGACGCGGAGCTCGAACTGTCCGGTGCCGATCGCGTCGAACGCGCGGTTCACCCGACCGGGCAGGGCCTCCACGAACTCCTTGGCCTCGAGCAGCGAGGCCATCATCGCCGCGGGCGAGGTCTGCATCGACGACTTCATCAGCTCGGTGGTGTGCCGACGGAGGGCCTCTCGTGGTGCGAAGTCCGGGTCGAGGGCCGAGGCGACCTGGTCGAGGTTGAGCAGGGTCTTGCCCAGCATCACGAGCTCGGCGTCCATCCGCAGCCCGGCCTCTCCGGCCTTGCGGGTGAGCTGAAGGACCATTGCTCCGACCTCGAGGTCCGCCAGCGACGCATCCGCGGACCGTCCGACCACGTCGGTCACCGCCCGCTCGAACAGAGCGGGATCGAAGTCCGGCAGCTCCTCGCCCATGCTGCGCGCGATCCTCGCGACCTCGTCGGGACGAGCGTCCGCCAGCGCAAGGAATAGCTTCACGAGCTTGTCCCGCGTGGCCGGAGCGAGGCGTGCAACCATCCCGATGTCGAGCAGCACGACCTGACCCTCCGGGGTGACCAGCACGTTGCCCGGGTGCGGGTCCGCGTGGAAGATCCCCTCGACGAGCACCTGCTTGAGGTAGGCCGCGAACAGGTCGTTGGCCAGCGGCGCACCGTCCAGGTCGAGCTGCGCCAGCGGGCCGAGGTCGGTCACCTTGTCGCCCTTGATGAACTCCATGGTCAGGACCCGGCTGGTGGTGAAGTCAGGGTACGGCTTCGGTACCAGGATCTTGTCGTGGTCGGCGAGCATCCCGCGGACGGTCTCCAGGTTGTCGGCCTCACGCCTGTAGTCGAGCTCGTCCATCAACGACTTGCGGAACTCCTCGAGGAGATCGCCCACGGCGAACCGCCGGCCCACGTCGGTGTGCGACTCGAGGAAGTCGGCGAGGTCCGTGAGCACCTCCATGTCCTCGAGCACCTGCCCGCGGATCCCCGGCCGTTGCACCTTGACCACGACCTCGCGCCCGTCGCGCAACGTGGCTCGGTGCACCTGGCCGAGCGAGGCGGCCGCCAGCGGGGTCTCGTCGAAGCTCGCGAAGATCCGTGAGAGGCGCACGCCCAGCTCGCTGCTGACGATCTCCTCGACCTGCTCGAACGGGAAGGCGGCGACGTCGTCCTGCAGCCGGGTCAGTGCGTCGATGTAGGCGGGCGTGAACAGGTCCACCCGCGACGACATCAGCTGGCCGAGCTTCACGAACGTCGGCCCCATGGCCTCCAGGTCGTCGGCCAGTCCGTCGGCCTTCTCCGGGTCTCCTGTCTCGACCTCGGTGCCGTCGAGTACGGCGTCGATGCCGGCGGACCGGACCAGATCGCCGCGCCCGTGCTTGATCAGCAGAGTCGCGATCTGTTGGTAGCGCTTGAGGTGTCGGGGTCTGATCTTGATTGCCATGGTGCGGTGACAGTACCCATCTCGCCCGATTCATCCCGGCCGGGAGGGCGTCGGTTCAAGCGCTGCCGCTCCACGGCGCGGGAACGAGCACCCACACCAGCTCGGCGGGCCGGCTGCTGCTGGTGTTCACCCAGGTGTGCGGCTCCCCGCCCGCGAACGTCAGTGCGTCCCCGGCCGTCAGCTTCTGGCGGCGATCGGTGAACACCAGGTCCACGCTGCCCTTGAGGCAGTAGACAACCTCGAGCTCGCAGTTGATGGTGTAGAAGTCCGCGCCGCCCGTTCCGCCCGGTTCGGCCACCGTGTGGACCAGCTGCAGCCGTGACTGGCCCCGCGGCGTCATCAGTCGCTCGGTGACACCGGTCCCTCCGAGGTTGATCGAGGGCGCGGTGTCGCGCCGGACGAGAGCCACCTCCGGCACGCTGAACAGAGAGCCCACATCGAGGCTCATCACCTCACACAGCGTGATCAGCGAGGAGACGCTCAGGGACGTCTCGTCTCGCTCGACGCGGCTGAGGAAGCCCTTGGTAAGGCCGGCCGACTCCGCGAGCTGGTCCAGGGTGTAGCCGAGCGCCTTGCGAGCCGCGCGAAGCCGTGACCCGATTCGGATCTCGTTGTTGGTCGGGGAGACCGGGACCGGCCGCATCAGTGCCCTCCAGCGCCTAGTAGTCGTGGGCCAAATTCTCCCTCTTGCCCTTGACATCAGATGATCGCAGCACCGATGCTCGGTCAGCAACCTTTGTTGCCTATCAGAAAACTCACCATTCTTGGAGACTCAGATGCGGCTTCGTCATCTCATCCCGGCCGTTGCCATGACCGGCCTGTTCCTCTCCGGCTGCGCGGCTCCTGACGCAGGAGCGCCCGCCGCCGGAAACGGTGGGGCCGAGCCCACCACCGATGTCGCCGGCCTCTCCAAGGACGAGACCATCGCGAAGATGCTCCCCGAGGACATCCGGTCCAGCGGCAAGGTCCGCGTTGCCTCGGGGATCAGCTTCCCACCCATGGAGTTCTACGACTCCGACAACAAGACGGTGCTGGGCTTCGACGCCGACCTCGGGCGGGCTCTCGGGGAGGTTCTGGGGGTTGAGTTCGAGTTCGAGAACACCAACTTCGACGGGATCATCGGCGGCCTCAACGCCGACCGCTACGACCTGGGCCTGACGAGCATGATCGACAAGAAGGAGCGCCAGGAGACGGTCGACTTCGTC
>JBFIWG010000056.1:0-13444 GCA_041606495.1 Nocardioidaceae bacterium | reverse complement strand
GGGCGTGCTCGCCGACGGGACCGCCTACGACCTCGCTGGCCGCGGTGACCAGCGGGTCGTGCAGCGACGGCTTGGCTGTCCGGTCGACCCCGTCCACTCGCTCGTCGGCCCGCCCGCTCAGCCCGACGTCCGCTGGGACGGTTGCGACGAGGGGCTCGGCTCGCCGCCGCCTCCACCGTTGTTGCCGCCGCCACCGGGGCTCGGCACGGGGATGGAGGGATTGCCCGACGGGCTGGGACGGTCGCTCGGGGTCGGCTCCTCCGTCGGGGTCGGGGTCGGCTCCTCGGTCGGGGTCGGCTCCTCCGTCGGGGACGGGCTCGGCGACTCGGTCGTCGGCTCCTCAGTCGGGGAGGGCTGGACCGTCGGGGTCGGCGAGCCGTTCACGTAGTCGACCTCGGGGAAGTCCACACACTCCTTGCCCTCGAGGGCGAGGTCCATGAACGTCGTGAACGTCCGGGCCGGGTAGGCGCCGCCGAAGAAGGTGGACAGGCCGCCGACACCGTCGAGGTCCTCGGTGCCCGACTTGCCCTTGACGTACATCACCGCGGTCGACAGCCTCGGCGTGTAGCCGACGAACCAGGCCGAGGTGACCGTGTCCGGCCTCAGCGCCGCGGTTCCGGTCTTGCCGGCGACCGGGCAGCCGAGCGACTGGGCCTCGGTGCCGGTGCCGCTCTCGACGACCTGCTGCATGGCCTCGACCACGTTGCCGTTCACGTCGGCGGGGAAGGCCCGCTTCTGCTCTGAGTCCGCACGGAACAGCACCTCGCCGTCGGCGTCGGTGACCTTGTCGATCACGAACCAGTCGGCGCGCTTGCCCTCGTTGGCGAAGGTGGCGTACGCGTTGGCCATGTCCACCGGGGTGATGTCGGCGGTTCCCAGGGTGATCGTCGGGAACGGGTCGAGCCCGGGGGCGTCACGCGGGACGCCGGCGCGAACGGCGGAGTTGATGACCTTCTTCGGGCCGTCTTCCATGCTCATCGTCAGGTCGAGGTAGGCGGTGTTGATCGACTCCTCGGTGGCCCGAAGCATGTTGACCGGGCCGTACTGGTTGCTGAACTCGTTGTTGACCTCGGTGCCGTCGGGCAGCGTGTAGGTGTTGCCCGTGAAGATGTCGAAGAGGCTGAACCCGTTCTCCAGTCCGGCCTCGAGCGCGAACGGCTTGAACGTCGACCCGGGCTGGCGCCCGGTCAGGGCCCAGTTCCGCTGGTCCTTGACGTAGTCCGGTCCGCCGTACATCGCCTTCAGCTCGCCGGTTCCCGGCTCGACGGCCGCGAGCGCGATGTGCACGCCCTTGGCGCTCTCCCGGGGCTTCTCCTCCTTGATGGCGCGTACGGCGGCCCGCTGCGCCTTCTTGTTGAAGGTGGTCGTGACCCGCAGGCCCCCGCCCTCGATCTCGGCGTCGCTGAACCCCTCTGCGCGCAGCTCACGCTTCACCAGGGCGAGCATGTGACCCTTCGGCCCGCCGAACCGGTCCTCCACCTCGATCTTGGGGAACTGCGGCAGCTTCTTTGCGGCCTCCTCGGCCACCGCCGGGTCGAGGACCTCCATGTCGGCCATGCCGTCGAGGACGTAGTCGTAGCGACCTTCGAGCCGCTCCCGAGCCTCCTTGCCCTCTCGCGGGTCGAAGTTGCCGGGCGAGTTCAGCACCGCGGCCAGCGCCGCACCCTCACGAACGTTGAGGTCCTTGGCGTCCTTGGCGAAGTAGGCCTGGGCCGCGGCCTGGATGCCGTAGGCACCCCGACCGAAGTAGATGGTGTTCAGGTAGCCCTGGAGGATCTCCTCCTTCGACATCTGGCTCTGGATCTTCAGCGACAGGAAGGCCTCCTTGACCTTCCGGGTGAGCGTCCGGTCCTGGGAGAGGTAGAGCACCTTCACGTACTGCTGGGTGATCGTGGAGGCGCCCTGGGTCGACTCGCTGGTCGCGTTGCTGAACGCCGCCCGCACGATGCCCTTGGGGTCGATGCCCCGGTCGGTCCAGAAGGAGCGGTTCTCAGCGGCGATCACCGCGTCCTGGACGTGCTGGGGCACCTCGTCGAGCGGGATGCTCTGCCGGTTCTGGGTGGCGAAGCTGCCGAGCTCGGTCTTCCCGTTGTCGTAGTAGACGAACGTGGTCTGGGTCTGGAAGTCCTTGTTCGGGTCCGGGATGTCCGTCGACGCGTAGCCGTAGGCGAACGCCGCCCCGCCGAGCAGCAGTCCCACGAGGCCGGCGACCATGGTCCACTTCAGGATCCGCCGGGGCCAGCTCTTCTTCGGGCCCTTGGGGCCCTTGTTCGCGGCCTTGGCCCGACTGCCTTTGCTGCCGCGAGCGGGCGTGCTCGTGGCCTTGCGCTTTGCACTCAAGAGTCTCTCCGGAACGGGGAAGCGGAAAACTG
The DNA here is from genome assembly GCA_041606495.1 of Nocardioidaceae bacterium. Taxonomy (GTDB): domain Bacteria; phylum Actinomycetota; class Actinomycetes; order Propionibacteriales; family Nocardioidaceae; genus Nocardioides_C. The sequence goes on along the minus strand of JBFIWG010000056.1, from coordinate 11,072 downwards.
CCGTAGAGCAGAGTACGTGGGGCCGAGGCGATTCCGACACTTGTGTTGTCTCGGTCACGCGGCGCCGCGATCCAGGCGGCCGGCGCCGTCGTGCCCGTGAAGTCTGCGCGATATATCGCTACGATAGGTCCATCCGATAGAAACCAACCGATCATCAGGTGTTGACGTGACCCGTCGTGGCGAGACCCTCGAGCTGGCAGTCCTTGGGCTGCTGCACGAGTCACCCATGCACGGCTACGAGCTGCGCAAGCAGCTGAACACCGTTCTCGGCTGGGGCCGGGTTCTCTCCTACGGTTCGCTCTATCCAGCCTTGAAGAAGCTGCTCAAGGCAGGGTGGATCGCCGAGCACGTCGCCGAGCCGGGCACGGCAGGTGTCGGGCGAAGGCAGCGGATCGTCTACGAGATCACCGAAGCCGGCCACGCTCGGTTCTCCAGCCTGATGGCCGATGCCGGGCCCTCGGCGTGGGAGGACGACAACTTCGGTGTGCGCTTCGCGTTCTTCGCGCGCACCGACATGGAGATCCGGCTGCGCATCCTGGAGGGCCGTCGTACCCGACTCGAGGAGCGTCTCGAACGGGTGCAGAGCCAGCTCGAGCGCACCCAGCGACAGCTCGACCGGTACGCCACCGAGCTGCAGCGCCACGGGGTGGAGTCGGTGGAACGAGAGGTCCGCTGGCTCTCGGAGCTCATCAACGCAGAGCGCAACGCAGGTCCCCCCAAGCAGCCCCTAGACAGCAACCAAGCGGAAAACAACGCATGAGCATTAAGGAGAGCCCGATGGGTTCGGTACGTGTAGCAATCGTGGGAGTCGGCAACTGCGCGACGTCCCTGATCCAGGGCGTGGAGTACTACAAGGACGCCGACCCGAACGGCTCGGTCCCCGGTCTCATGCACGTTCAGTTCGGCAAGTACCACGTCTCCGACGTGGAGTTCGTGGCCGCGTTCGACGTGGACGCCAAGAAGGTTGGCTTCGACCTCTCCGACGCTATCAACAACTCGGAGAACAACACCATCAAGATCGCCGACGTCCCGCCGACCGGCGTGACCGTCCAGCGCGGCCCGACGCTCGACGGTCTGGGCAAGTACTACCGCGAGACCATCGACGAGTCCGACGCCGAGCCGGTCGACGTCGTCTCGGTGCTGAAGGAGTCCAAGGCCGACGTCCTCGTCGCCTACCTGCCCGTGGGATCCGAGGAGGCCGACAAGTTCTACGCCCAGTGCGCCCTCGACGCCGGTGTGGCGTTCGTGAACGCACTGCCGGTCTTCATCGCCTCCGACCCGGTGTGGGCCAAGAAGTTCGAGGACGCCGGCGTCCCGATCGTCGGTGACGACATCAAGTCCCAGGTCGGCGCCACCATCACCCACCGCGTGATGGCGAAGCTGTTCGAGGACCGCGGCGTGGTGCTGGACCGCACCTACCAGCTCAACGTCGGCGGCAACATGGACTTCAAGAACATGCTCGAGCGGGACCGACTCGAGTCCAAGAAGGTCTCCAAGACCCAGGCCGTCACCTCCAACATCGGCCACGACCTCGGCGCCCGCAACGTGCACATCGGTCCCTCGGACTACGTGCAGTGGCTCGACGACCGCAAGTGGGCCTACGTGCGCCTCGAGGGTCGCGCGTTCGGCGACGTTCCGCTGAACATGGAGTACAAGCTCGAGGTGTGGGACTCCCCGAACAGCGCCGGCATCATCATCGACGCCATCCGGGCCGCGAAGATCGCGCTCGACCGGGGCATCGGTGGACCGATCCTGTCTGCATCGTCGTACCTGATGAAGTCGCCGCCGGTCCAGCGTCCCGACGACGAGGGCCGCGCCAGCGTGGAGGCCTTCATCCGCGGTGACGAGGAACGCTGACCACCCTCGGGCCGTTGTGAATCCGGTCCAACCTGTTGAACCGGGAGTTCTGCCGTGCTTCGCTCAAGGCAGAACATCCCGGTTCAACGCGTTCTGGTCAGGAGGCCGTCGATGACCGCGGCGCGGCACCTGATGCACCTGCTTCGCGGTCAGTGGTTCCGCAGACTGTTCGCCGTCCGGATCGCCAGCCAGTTCGCCGACGGCATCTTCCAGGTCGCGCTGGCCTCCTACGTCATCTTCTCGCCTGAACGTCAGGCGTCACCGGGCGCGATCGCCGGCGCCCTGGCCGTGGTGCTGCTGCCGTTCAGCGTGCTCGGGCCGTTCGTCGGGGTGTTCCTCGACCGCTGGTCGCGCCGGCAGATCCTCGCCGCCTCCAACTTCATCCGCGTCGGCCTGGTGCTGCTGCTCGCGATCGGGGTCTCCGCGGACCTGTCCGGGCCGTTGCTCTTCGCGCTGATCCTGGCGTGCCTCTCGGTGAACCGGTTCCTGCTGGCGGGCCTCTCGGCCTCCCTCCCGCACGTCGTGGACCGCGACGAGCTGCTGATGGCGAACGCCGTCACCCCCACGGCCGGCACGTTGGCGGCCATCCTCGGCCTGGCTGTCGGCTCGGTCGGCCGCGTGCTCTGGGACGTGCTCGACGCCGACAGTGACGTGGCCGTGCTGGTGACCTCGGCGACGGTCTACGCGGTGGCCGGCGGCCTTGCGCTCCGGATCCCGCGCAACCTGCTCGGTCCGGACTACGACCCGGCTCGCCCGGGGGTGCGCGAGGCGGCGCGGCACGTGGCCGCCGGTCTCATCGACGGACTCCGGCATCTCGGTCACCGTCGCAGCGCCGCCTTCGGCCTGGCCACCATCGGCGCGCACCGGTTCTTCTTCGGCGTGTCGACGGTGATGCTGATCCTGCTGTACCGCAACTACTTCCACGACGCCGGCGACACGGACGCGGCCTTCCGCGGCATCGCGGTCGCCATCCTGGTCAGTGGCGCCGGCTTCGTCACCGCTGCGTTCGTGACGCCGGTGGTGACCGAGCGGATCACCAAGCGTGCCTGGATGCTCACCCTGCTCGTGGCAGCCGCCTTCACACAGCTGGTCCCGGGGGCGCTCTTCACCGAGCCGGCCCTGCTCGTCTCCTCCTTCTTCCTGGGTCTCGCGTCGCAGGGCATCAAGATCTGCGTCGACACTCTCGTCCAGGAGGGCGTGGACGACGCGTTCCGCGGACGGGTCTTCTCGTTGTACGACGTGATCTTCAACGTCGCCTTCGTGGCCGCGGCATCGGTGGCGGCCGTCGTACTCCCCCTGGACGGCAGGTCGTACGCCGCGCTCGGGGGCATCGCACTCGGGTACGTCGTCACCGCGGTCGGCTACACCCTGGTCACGCGGGACCGTGAGGTCGCCCGCGCCACCGCCTGAACGCACCCCGTGGCGCGACTCTGGCCAACCCCGGTCGGCTCCTCGATAGTGGAAGACATGAGGATCGGTGTCATCGGGACAGGAATGGTGGGCCGTGCGCTGGCCGGGCGGTTCGTCGAGCTCGGGCACGACGTGGTGATGGGCACCAGGGACCCCGACGCGACGATGGCCCGCGACGAGCCGGACCAGATGGGCAACGCCCCGATGGCGCGGTGGCTGCCGGAGCACCCGGGCGTTCGGCTGTCCACGTTCGCCGACGCGGCAACTCACGGTGACGTCGTCGCCAACGCCACCGGCGGTCGGGCATCCCTTCCCGCGCTGGAGCTGGCGGGATCGGAGAACCTCGACGGCAAGGTCCTGATCGACGTCTCCAACCCCCTCGACTTCTCGGAGGGCTTCCCGCCCACCCTGTTCGTCAAGGACACCGACTCACTCGCCGAGCAGATCCAGCGCGCCTTTCCCGACGCCCGAGTGGTCAAGACGTTGAACACCATGAACGCCTCGGTGATGGTCCGGCCCGAACAGGTCGCCGGCGGGGACCACTCCGTCTTCGTCTCCGGCAACGACGCTGAGGCCAAGCAGGTGGTTACCGGGCTGCTCACCGCCATGGGGCACACCGACGTGATCGACCTGGGGGACCTCAGCACCGCCCGCGGCGCCGAGATGATCCTGCCGATCTGGCTGCGCCTGATGGGGTCGTTGGGCACCCCGGCGTTCAACTTCAAGATCGCCCGCTAGACGGGCGGGTCGCTCCCGGCCGGATCAGTTGAACAGGTCGCCGAGCCCGCCGCCACCGCCACCACCGCTGGACTGGGTCGTCGGCGGCGTCCACTCGTTCGGCTGCACGACGACGAAGCCGGGGCCGTTGAAGGCGTACTGGAACGCCTCGCCCGATCCGCCGCGCAGCATCGACTTCACGTTCATGCTCGAGACGACGTTCGGCACGAGGTTGGCCGACCAGGCCACGGCGGCCTGCACGTCGACGTACGTCGGCTGCTGGGAGCAGTCGAGTACGACGGGGTGCCCGACCGTGCACAGCGCCACGGTGCCCGTCCCGCTCACGGTGGTGTTGAACAGGCCCCCGGCCATGATCCCGGCGCCCTTGACCCGGTTGATGTCCCAGGACAGGTTCGCGTCGAAGGCGAGCAGGTTCCGGCCGTTGACGCTGATCCCGTCGCCGGCGAGATCGAGCAGGTAGACGTACCCGGCCTCGTTGGCGAAGAACACCTCGCCGTTCCCGCTCACGCGCATGAGCGGCATGTCCTCGCTGGTGAGCACCTTCTTCAGCAGCTTGCCCATCCCACCGGCCTTCTCGTGGTGGAACTGGACCTGGCCCTGGTAGGCCACCATCGCGCCCTTGATCGCGAGCACGTCCTCGCCGAGCGCGACCCGCAGCAGCTGCGGGTTCTGCAGCGCGAACCGGTGCTGGCCATCGACCTCGAGGTTGGACTGTGCGAACAGCTCACTCTTCATGCCGCACAGCCTAGGGGTGGCTCGTCGTACCGTCGTGCCTTTTGCCTGGCCCCACGGCGCCGCAAGGGGTCAGCCTGACCCGATACGACACCCGCCAAGCCGCCCAGCCGACCCGAACAGGTCACCCTGACCTGTTGTCGCACCCCGATGTTGCACCGAGCTACTGCACCGAGCGGGCATGGTTCCAGGCCAGCAGCTCCTGCTTGGCCTCGTCGTAGGTCATCGGGCCGTGCTCCATCCGCAGCTCCAGCAGGTGCTTGTAGGCCAGGCCCACCTCGCGCCCCGGACCGATCCCCAGGATCTCCATGATCTGGTTGCCGTCGAGGTCGGGCCGGATCGAGTTCAGCTCCTCCTGGGCGGCAAGCCGCTCGATGCGGGCCTCGAGGTCGTCATAGGTACGACGGAGCCGGTCGGCCTTGCGCCGGTTGCGGGTCGTGCAGTCGGCCCGCGTGAGCACGTGCAACCGCTCCAGCTGATCGCCGGCGTCACGGACGTAGCGGCGTACGGCAGAGTCGGTCCACTCACCCGAGCCATACCCGTGGAACCGCAGGTGCAGCTCGACCAGGTGGCTGACCGCGTTGATCTCGTCGTTGGAGAACCGGAGCGCCTTCATCCGCTTCTTGGTGATCTTCGCGCCGACCACGTCGTGGTGGTGGAACGTGACCGTGCCGTCGTCGGCGAAGCGTCGGGTCCGCGGCTTGCCCACGTCGTGCATGAGCGCTGCGAACCGCGAGATGAAGTCGGGCTCGCCGCCAAGCCGGTCCTCGAGGTCGATGGACTGCTCCAGGACGGTCAACGTGTGCTCGTAGACGTCCTTGTGCCGGTGGTGCTCGTCGCGCTCCAGCGCCAGCGCCGGAAGCTCCGGGATCACGTGGTCGGCCAGTCCGGTCTCCACCATCAGGGTCAACCCGCGACGGGGCCAGCGGGCGGTGACCAGCTTGACCAGCTCGTCGCGCACCCGCTCGGCGGAGACGATCTCGATCCGGGCCGCCATCGACGTCATCGCCTCGACGACCTCGGGAGCCACCGTGAAGCCGAGCTGTGCGGCAAACCTGGCGGCCCGCATCATCCGCAGCGGGTCGTCGGAGAAGGAGTCCTCCGGTCGGCCGGGGGTGCGCAGGCGGCGGTTGGCCAGGTCCAGCAGACCGCCGTACGGGTCCTCGAACTCACGGTCCGGCAGCGAGATCGCCATGGCGTTCACGGTGAAGTCGCGTCGGCCGAGGTCACCGGGCAGGGTGTCGCCGTAGTCGACGGCCGGCTTGCGGGACTCCGGGTCGTACTCCTCGGAGCGGTACGTCGTGATCTCGATCTGCCAGTCGCCCTTGCGGCAGCCGATCGTGCCGAACGCGCGGCCCATGTCCCAGGTCGCGTCGGCCCAGCCCTTGACCAGCTTCTCGGTGATCTCGGGACGGGCGGAGGTGGTGAAGTCCAGGTCGTTGTGCAGCCGACCGAGCAGGGCGTCGCGAACCGGACCACCGACAAGCGCGATCTGCTCTCCGGCGGCCACGAACCGCGCGCCGAGCTCGTCGATCACGGGGGCGATCCGCATCATCTCGCGGAGAGCGGTCTCCTGGACATCGCTGATCCGGAGAGGTTCGTCAGGCTGGTCGGACACGGAAGACAACTGTAGTTGCGCGCCGTGGTCGCCTGGACCACCGGTGCTGCGGCTTGGCTCGGGCGCCGCCCGTTAGCATCGCCGTGTGACCCGTTCCCCGCTCGCACGCATAGCTGCCTGCCTGTCCACGGGTCTCGTCGCCGGCTTGCTCGCCCCTGGATTCACGCCACCGGCAGCCGCAGCAGAAAACGCTCCACTGACCGTCTCGATCGACTCGGTCAGCCCGTCGACCGTGCCGAAGCGCGGCCGGATCACGGTCAGCGGTGAGATCACCAACCGCTCGGACGACAGCTGGACCGACCTCAACGCCTATCTGCTGACCTCGCCGACGCCGATCACCAGTGCGGCGGAGCTGGAGGAGGCGAACCAGAGCCCCGGCGAGACCGAGGTCGGTGAGCGTTTGTTTCAGCCCGGTCTGTTCGAGGACATCGGCGACCTCGAGCCGGGACAGACGACGGACTACCGGCTGTCCGTCCCCCGGTCGGACCTGCAGATCAGCGGCGAGGAGGGGGTCTACTGGCTCGGGGTGCAGGTGCTCGGCGCCAACCAGGATGGTCGCGACCTCGTCGCCGACGGACGCGCCCGGACCTACCTCCCCCTGGTCTCGGCCGCCTCCCCGCAGTCGGAGCTGTCGCTGGTGATTCCGCTCCGCAGCAAGGTGCGCCGAGAGGAGGACGGCAAGCTCGTCAACACCGAGCGCTGGAACCGGCAGATCGGCGAGGAGGGTCGTCTCGACCGGCTGCTCGACCTCGGCGAGTCGGCCGAGGACGTTCCTTTCACCTGGTTGGTGGACCCGGCGGTGATCGACGCGGTGGCCTCCCTCGCCGCGAACGACCCGGCGTTGAGCACCGCGCCCACCGACGAGGAAGCCACGGAAAGCAGCACAGGCCAGGCCTCGCCCTCTCCCACCGAGGGCTCCGGGCAGCAGGAGCCCACGCAGGCGCCCACTGCCGAGACACGGCGAGCCACGGAGTGGCTCAGCACCTTCCGTGAGCTGGGCAGCCGGCAGGCGGTGCTCGCCCTTCCGTACGGAGACCTCGACGTGTCCTCGGCGTTCCGTGCCGACTTCGCCGAGACCTACCAGCGAGCGGCCGAGCTGAGCGCGCTGACGATGGAGGACCTGCGGGTCGATGCGGGGCCCGTGGTCGCACCGCCCAACGGGTACCTCTCCAACGACGCCCTCGCCGGACTCGACCCGGCAGTCCCGGTGCTCCTCTCCGATGAGGCCGCCCCCAACACGACCAGGACCGTCATCCGCTCCGACCTGGGCAACCAGGTCCTGCTGGGCAGCAGCGCGGTGCGAGCAGGTGGTCCCGCCCCTGGGCCGCGGTTCTCGCCGCTCGCACTGCGACAGCGGATCCTCGCCGAGGCGGCCCTGCACGTCCTGACCGGCAGCCCGGACCAGCCGCTGGTGGTGGGCACGCCCCCAGGCTGGAACCCCGGCGACCGGTGGCGGCGGGCCTCCTTCTTCTCCGGTCTCGACGTGCCGTGGCTGCGGCTGGTCGACATCCCGTTCACGGTCGCCACGGCAGACGTCCTCGCCCCCGACGTCGAGGCGTACGACGGCGCGCTGGAGTACCCACGTCGCCAGCGGCGCAACGAGGTGCCGGTCGCCAACCTGCTCGCCACAGACGAGCTCATCGAGGTCGGGATGATCTTCGAGGAGCTGTTGACGCGCAACGACAGTGTCGACGAGGACATCGCCGAGCTGGCGATGCTCACCTCCTCGGTGCACGCCCGGAGCAAGCCCAACCGAGCGGTCGTCCAGGCGCGGGAGGCGTCCCAGCGTGTGCACGCCCTGCTGTCGCGGGTGCGCATCGACGGCCCACCCTTCGTGACCATGTCCAGCGAGGAGGGCACCTTCCCGGTGACGGTCATCAACGACCTCAAGCAGCCGGTGACGGTCGGGATCAAGGCCAACACCGGGACCCCGGACCTGGTCATCGCCTCACCTGAGCCGGTCCAGCTCGGTCCCGGCCAGCGCGCATCGGTGAAGCTCAACGCCAGGTCCAAGGACATCGGCGTGCACTCGGTCACCCTGGTGCCGACAACGGTCGAGGGACAGCCTCTGGGCAACTCGGTGAAGTTCAGCGTCCGCAGCAGCCAGGTCGGGCTCGTGATCTGGGTGATCATGGCGGGCGGCGCCGCGGTCCTCTTCGCCGCCATAGTGGTCCGCATCGTGCGTCGGGTCCGAGCACGCAAGGCCACGCACGGCCCCGTTCTGGAAGACGCGAACGCATGAGCGAAGCCGACCGCCGCGAGGACACCGCCTCCGCGGAGCAGAAGAGCCTGCTCAGCTCGAGCGCCGTGATGGCGGCAGGCACAGTCGTCTCCCGGCTCAGCGGCTTCGTCCGGAACGCGATGCTCGCCGCCGCGCTCAGCGTGTACCTGCAGGCCGACGTCTTCAACATCGCCAACACCGTTCCGAACATGTTGTACATCCTGCTGGCCGGCGGCGTGTTCAACGCCGTGCTCGTTCCCCAGCTGGTGCGCGCGATGCGCAACGACCCGGACGGCGGCGAGGCCTACACCAACCGGATCATCACCCTGGCCGGGCTGTTCCTGGCCGCGGTCACCACCGGCCTGGTGCTCACGGCCCCGTGGCTGATGCAGATCTTTCTCTCGCCCCAGTTCGGCACCGCCGAGCTCGCCGCGCAGCGTGAGTCCGTCATCGACTTCGCCCGCTACTGCCTCCCACAGGTCTTCTTCTACGGGATGTTCGTGCTGGTCGGGCAGGTACTCAACTCCCGGGGTCGCTTCGGTCCGATGATGTGGGCGCCGATCGCCAACAACGTGATCTCGGTGCTGGTCCTGCTGACCTACCTGCTGGTGTTCGGACCGACGAAGGACCCCTACGGCGCCTTCACCACGAACCAGGAGCTGCTCCTCGGCCTGGGCTCCACGCTCGGCATCGTCATCCAGTTCATGGTCCTGGTGCCCTACCTGAAGAAGGCCGGCTTCACCTACCGTCCGCGTTTCGACTTCCGCGGCAGCGGCCTCGGCCACACCCTGCGGCTGGGCGTGTGGACGGTCCTGTTCGTGATCGTCAACCAGATCGCGTACACCGTCGTGGTCCGGCTGGCCTCGGGAGGTACGGCGGCCGGCGCCACGGGCGACGGTTCCGGCACCGGCTACACGATCTACTCGCAGGCGTTCCTGCTGGTGATGGTGCCCCACTCGATCGTGACCGTCTCCCTGGCCACGGCCATCCTGCCCCGTCTGTCGGCCCGGGCGGCCGAGGGCGACCTGGGCGGCGTCGGACAGGGCGTGGCGTCGACCCTGCGGACCGCGCTCACGCTGATCATCCCCTTCGCCCTGCTGCTGCCGATCATCGCATTCGACCTCGCGAACATCGTCTACGGCTGGCTCGCCGCCTCTGAGGCGTTCGTCGACTACGTCGAGCCGCTGTCGGTCTTCGCGATCGGGCTGATCTTCTTCACAGTGCACTTCCTGATGCTGCGCGGCTACTACTCCCTCGAACGCACGCGCACCGTCTTCCTGGTCCAGTGCGTCATCGCGGCCGTGAACATCCTGCTGGCCGTCGTACTCACGCGGAGCCTGGCAGCCGAGCACACCGCCACCGGCCTGGTGGCCGCCTACGTCGGGGCGTACGCCGTCGGCGCGGCGCTGTCCTACGCGCTGCTGCGGCACCTGCTCCGCGGCCTCGAGACACCGGCGCTCGTCAGGTTCCTCGTGCGCGTGCTGCTCGCGGCGGGCATCGCCGCCGGCGTGGCCTGGTCGATCCGACATGGCATCGACCTGGCCTGGCCCGGCGAGGACGGGAAGGTGCGCTCCGTCCTGCTCCTTCTGCTCGCCACGAGCGTCCACGGTGCTCTGTTCCTGGTGCTGGCCAGGCTGCTGCGGATCAGCGAGGTGACCGACGTCATGAGCCTGGTCACCAAGCGGCTAGGGCGTTGATCCTGGCGCCTAACATGTACGTTGCCTGAGTAGGAGCACCGACGAGCCGAGCAGGGAGGGACGTGGCCGACAACGTGATCGGACGAGGGACCGTCCTGGCCGGCCGGTTCCGGCTCGAGGACCTCGTGAACGAGACCGACGGGGCCAAGTTCTGGCGTGCCACCGACGAGGTCCTGGCGCGCAGTGTTGCCGTCAACGTCGTCGACTCCGCGGACCCTCGCGCCGAGGCCGTGCTCTTCGCGGCCCGACAGTCAGCCACCATCACCGACGGTCACTTCCTGCGTGTCCTCGACGCCGCGGAGGAGCAGGGCTTCGTCTACGTCGTCAACGAGTGGGGCTTCGGCGTCTCGCTCGACAAGATGCTGGCCGAGGGTGCCCTCCCGCCACGGCGCGCCGCCTGGCTGGTGAAGGAGGTCGCCGAGGCGATCAACACCGCCCACGCGCACGGCATCGCCCACGGCCGCCTGATCCCCGAGAACGTGATGGTCACCGAGGCCGGCTCGGTGAAGCTGATCGGCTTCGTCGTCGACGCGGTGCTCAACGGTCGGCAGCCCACGTCCGGCAAGCGGGAGATGCCGCTCAGCGACCACGAGGCCGACATCCTGAACCTCGGTGCCCTCCTGTACGCAACGCTGGTCGGAAGGTGGCCGGGCACTCCCGGCACGGAGCTTCCCGAGGCCCCTCGGGACCACGGCCGACTGCTGCGGCCACGGCAGGTGAGGGCCGGGGTTCCCCGTGCCCTCGACGCGGTCTGTGACCGGATCCTCAACGCCGGGCTGCACGCTCACCAGCCGCAGAT
>JBFIWG010000055.1:0-13724 GCA_041606495.1 Nocardioidaceae bacterium | reverse complement strand
CTCGTGCGCACTCCTGAGCCGGACAAGCTGCGCGAGGCTCTCGCCGTGACCTCGATGACGGCGTCCGGCCCCGAGGAGGACGGCCTGGTCCGGGTGAGCGGGGGTACGACGGAGCAGGTCGGGCATGCCGCCTACGTCGGCGGCGTCGAGCTGCACGAGCTCACCGCTGAGGCGAGCCAGCTGGAGCGGGTGTTCCTGGAGCTGACCGAGGAGGGTCACGCCGGATGACCACGACGTCGGTGTCGACGCTGGTGCGGTCGGAGTTCAAGAAGATCAGCACCACCCGCCTGTGGTGGGGCCTGCTGATCGGCGCAGTGGTGTTCAGCATGATCCAGGCGGTGGCGAACGCGGCCTTCGCCGGTGTGGACCCAGGCGCAGGACAACCCGCGACCCCCGGACTCGAGACCCCCGAGGCGATCCGCTCGGTTTACGCGCTGTCCATGTTCAGTGGCACCTACATCTTCGCGCTGATCCTCGGCATCACCGGCATGACCGGCGAGTACCGCTACCAGACGATCACCTCGACCTTCCTGGTCTCGCCGAGGCGGAGCCGGGTCGTGGTCGCCAAGATGCTCGCCAACGTGGTGATGGGTCTGGTGTACGGCGCTGTCGCGCTGGTGTTCACGGTGATCGCAGGCGCGATCGTGATCGGCATCCGCGGGTTCGACCTGGGCTTCGGGGCGGAGCGGTTGTGGCCGACGATGGCGCTTGCCGTGCTGGCGGTGGCGATCTGGACTCTGGTGGGGCTCGGCATCGGCACCCTGATCCGCAGCCAGATCCTGGCGATCATGCTCGCGGTGCTGGTCACGTTCCTCGTCGAGCCGCTGGTCACGTTCGCCCTTGCCGCCGCCGACCTCGACTGGCTGGTGAAGTGGCTGCCGACGAACGCGTCCGCGGCACTCACCGCGCCCGGTGACACCTTGCTGGACTACCTGGACTGGTGGGCCGGCGGGTTGGTGCTGCTCGGGTACGGCCTGGGTCTTGCCGCCCTCGGCGTCCTCCTGTCGGTGCGCCGCGACGTCTCCTAGCCGTTCTCCGTTGAGCCGGGGGATCTGCACCGTTGAGCCGGGGGTTCTGCACCGTTGAGCCGGGGGTTCTGCCCGGTCGAGCCGGGAGTTCTGCCCGCTTGGGCCGGGGGTCTTGCAGGGCCGACTGCTTCGTCGTACCCCTGTATCGGCACGAGGCGCGGGTCAACGCGGCAGAACCCCCGGCTGAACGCGGCAGAGCCTGCGGGTCAACGCGGCAGAACCCGCGGGTGAACGCGGCAGAACCCCCGGCTCAACGGAGCAGAAGGCGCGGGTCAACGAGCTGGGGGAGGAACTCGGAGCAGCCGACGTCGAGCTTGATGGTGGCCAGGTCGTCGCCCCGCGTGGTGCCCCGGTTCACGATGACCACGGGCTTGGCCTGTTTGTGGGCGTACCTCACGAACCGGAGCCCTGACATCACGGTCAGCGACGAGCCCGCCACCAGCAGGGCCTCCGCCTCGTCGACCGCGTCGTAGCACCGCTGGACCCGGTCCTTGGGCACGTTCTCACCGAAGAAGACCACATCCGGCTTGAGGACGCCGCCGCACGCCGTACAGCTCGGCACCACGAACTCCTCGGTCTCCGAGAGCTCCACGTCCCCGTCGGGGCGCACCACGGCGTCGGCGTGGGTGTCGCCAAAACCCGGGTTGAGCTGCTCCATCCGCTCGTGCAGCGAGCGTCGGCTGGTCCGGGCGCGGCAGGTCAGGCACACCACCTCGGAGATGCGTCCGTGCAGCGCGCACACGTCCTGGCTGCCGGCCTGTTCGTGCAACCCGTCGACGTTCTGGGTCATCAGCATGTCGAGTCGGCCCTGCTGCTCGACGCGGGCAAGAGCCACGTGCCCGGCGTTCGGCCTCGCCTTCTTCATCCGCCCCCAGCCGATGTGAGAGCGGGCCCAGTACCGCTGCTGCGCCGCATGCCCGGAGACGAACTCCTGGTAGGTCATCGGCAGCCGCTTGGGGGAGTTGGGGCCGCGGTAGTCGGGGATGCCTGAGTCGGTGCTCAGCCCCGCGCCGGTGAGCGCGACGAACGTGTGAGTCCGCAGGAGCTGGAGCGCCGACGCCTCGTCGTACGACGGGCGCGACGGGGTCGTGTCTACCTCCACGCTCTCCAGCGTACGTGCCACGATGTAGCCATGACCCTGCCTCTGAAACCCGTGCGCACCTGGCTCTCGGACATGGACGGTGTCCTGGTGCACGAGGAGGAGGCAATCCCGGGCGCAGCCGAGTTCGTCAAGCAGCTCACCGAACGCGGCCGCCCCTTTCTGCTGCTGACCAACAACTCGATCTTCACCCCGCGCGACCTCAAGGCCCGGTTGTCGCGCAGCGGCATCGACGTGCCCGAGACCTCGATCTGGACCTCGGCGCTCGCGACCGCACAGTTCCTCAACGAGCAGCGGCCCGGCGGGTCGGCGTTCGTGATCGGTGAGGCCGGGCTGACCACGGCGATGCACGAGATCGGCTATGTGATGACCGAGCGAGACCCGGAGTACGTCGTGCTGGGCGAGACCCGGACCTACTCGTTCGAGGCGATCACCACCGCCATCCGTCTCATCGAGAAGGGTGCCCGCTTCATCGCCACGAACCCCGACCCCAGCGGACCGTCGCCGCAGGGGCCGATCCCGGCGACCGGCTCGGTCGCGGCACTGATCACGCGGGCCACGAACGTCGAGCCGTACTTCGTCGGCAAGCCCAACCCGCTGATGATGCGCTCGGCGCTGAACCGGATCGACGCCCACTCCGAGTCCACCGTCATGGTGGGAGACCGGATGGACACCGACATCGTGTCCGGGCTCGAGGCGGGGCTGCGGACCATCCTCGTCCTGACCGGCTCGACCCGCCCCGACCAGGTGGAGCGCTTCCCGTACCGGCCGACCGCGGTGGTCGACTCCGTCGCCGACCTGATCGACCTCGTCGACGAGTGGGACGACCCGGACACCGAGGAAGTCGTCGATTTCGCGCACTAGGTGCACATCGGAACTCCGCAGCCCCTAATCTGAGGAGATGCGTTCGGACTGGGTCCCGTTCTCCGCTGGTGCCCTCGTCACGGGAGCCCTGGCACTGGTCCTAGCGCAGATGCTCAACCCCGCCGGTAGCGACGAGTCGCCGGCGGCGCAGTTGGTAGTCGCTGCCGACAGTCCGGGACGTTGGCTGGCGATGAGCATCCTCTACTTCTTCGGCTCGATGGCGCTGGTTCTCGGCATGCCTGCGGCGCTGACGCTTTTCGACGGACGGGGCCGCATCGCCGGGCTGACCGGCATCGTGGTCTTCACGGTCGGCTGTCTGGGTGTCGCGGCGATCTCGTCACTGATGCTGATCTTTCGCGCGCTGGCGATCAGCGCCGTGCGGGATCCCGGGGACGTGGACGCCAACGTCGCGCTGGTGACCACGTCCCTCGAGAACCCGGAGCTCCAGGTCATGCTCGGCATCTGGATCTACGGCTTCCTGACCGGCGTGCTCCTGGTGGCGATCGGTCTGTTCCGCGCCAAGGTGACACCGCCGTGGGTGCCGGCACTTCTCCTGCTGTTCCTGGTGATCTATGCCGTCGGCCAGATGACGGACACCGGCGGCACCGTGCTCAGCCAGCTCGGGTTGCTGTGCCTGGCCGCCGGATTCACCGGCATCGCCACGTCGGCGGCATCGCCGGAGCGCGGCGGCTATGTCGCCGGGTCGCCGGTCTAGCTGCGCGAGGAGCCGGCCGGGACACCGTCCTCGGCGTCAGCCCCGGTCACGTCGCCCGTCTCGGACTGCCGGCGGGTGGCGGCGAGGCTGGTCAGGGTGACGACGACAAGCGTGCCCACCACGACACCCAGCGACAGGAGGGTCGGGATCTCGGGTACGACGGGCCACTGCATGTGCGCCCAGTGCAGGGCCAGCTTCACGCCGATGAAGAGCAGGATCAGCGCGAGGCCGAAGTCGAGGTGCACGAGACGGGAGAGGGCGCCCTGCAGCACGAAGTACAACGCCCGCAGGCCCAGCAGCGCGAACGCGTTCGTGGCGAACACCAGGAACGGATCACCGGTGATGCCGTAGACGGCCGGGACCGAGTCGACGGCGAACACCACGTCGGTGGCGAGCACCGCGACCACCACCAGCGCGAACGGAGTGAGGGCGCGGCGTCCGAGCCTGCGCACCGTCATCCGGGTGCCCACGTAGTCGTTGGTCACGGGGACGAACCGGCGCACCAGCCGGACGCTGCGCAGGCGGTCAACGTCGACGTCGTGGTCGCGGCCCTTCAGTGCGGCCATCAGGATCTTGACCCCGGTCGCGACCAGGACCAGCCCGAACACCAGGAAGACGGCGTCGAAGGCCTGCAGAGCGGCCGCGCCGAGCGCGATGAACACGCCGCGGAGGACGAGCGCACCGACCACGCCGTACAGCAGGACGCGCTGCTGCAGCTCACGCGGAACTGCGAACGCGGTCAGCAGCAGCATGAACACGAACAGGTTGTCGACGCTGAGCGACTTCTCGACGAGGTAGCCCGTGTAGTACTCGACCCCTCGTTCCGATCCGAACCGGGACCAGATGTAGCCACCGAAAAGCAGCGGGATCGCGACGTAGAAGGACGACCAGGCGACGGCCTCGCGCATGGTCACCTCGTGCGGGCGACGCGTGAGTGCGAAGTCGAGGGCGACCAGAAGAAGGACCGCCGCGATCGTGGCGGTCCAGAGGAAAGGCGTGCCGACCGAGTCGATGACGGACGCAGCGGGAGCAGCGATGAGCATGGGGATCCTCAGACGTGTTGCGGGTCTGAGGTCTCCTTCACCAGTCGCACTGCGGCTGGTGACCGTCCGGAACGCCGGGTGGCGTCGTAATGACCGGTGCGGTCTTGGGAAGTACTCCCCTCGCGGGAAAGTGTAGCGGACCGGATGACAATCGCGAACTACGGCTCCAGGAGCGGGACGAACGAGTAGTGCCCGTGGCGTACGACCTCGGGCTCGCCCGGCGTACGACGGACCACCGTCATCCGGCCGGCCACCGGGACCACCATCGTCCCGCCGACCACCAGCTGGTCGACCAGGGGAGAGGGCAGCGTGCTCGCCTCCGCGGAGACCAGGATGGCGTCGAAGGGCGCGAGCTCCGGCAGCCCGAGCACCCCCGAGTGCGCTTGGGTGATGCTGGCCCACGGCATGGCGTAAGGCTCGAGGTTCGCGCGCCCCCAGATCACGAGCTCCGGCACCCGCTCGACCCCGAACACCTCACCGTCGGCGCCGACCAGGGTGCCGAGGAGCGCCGTCGTCCAGCCGGACCCGCAACCGACGTCGAGCACGCGCTGCCCGGGCTCGACGTCGAGCAGGTCCAGCATGGCGCGAACCGTGCTCGGTTGGCTGTTGGTCTGGTCGAACCCGATCGGCAGCGCGCGGTCCTCGCGGGCGAAGCCGTGCTGGTCCGGCGGCAGGAAGTCCTCGCGCCGAACCGCTTCGAAGGCGCTGCGAAGACGTTCCGTGGAGGTCACGCGTAGCGTGCTGCGGCCCGGGCACGCGCCTTGGCCGCCTCCACGTCCCGGTCCTTCGGTGGCGCCGAGGTGGTCAGCCCGTCGAGCAACCGCTGGGTGACCTCGGTGATCTCCCGAACGGCCTGGTCGAAGACCTCCTCGTTCGCCTGGGAGGGCCGGGTGCTGCCGCTGATCTTGCGGACGTACTGCACCGCGGCAGCCTCGACCTCATCCCGGGTCGCAGGTGGCTCGAAGTTGTGCAAGGTTCGAATGTTGCGGCACATGCTCCGAGCCTACGGCCGGCCACGGCGGTAGTGACAGGGCGCGTCACAGGACGGGCTTGGTGACCTCCGCGCCGACGACCAGGGCGATCTCGCCGTTGTCCAGCGGCAAGGTGCGCACCGTTCCGTCGCTCCAGGTGCCGACGACATCGGTGGTGCTGCGGCGAAGCGTGCCGTTCTCACGGATCTCGATCACGGCGAGCCGGATCCCGCCGCTGAGGTAGTCCTGCAGCGGGGAGATCGCGGTGCGCTGGTCCGGCAGGTAGGTGAAGGCCCGCGCGTCCCACGCGGCGGCGAACTCGGTGTTCTTCCCGAACGTCTCGGTGTCCAGACGACGCGGGTCGCTCAGGTCGGCCAGGTCGAAGACGGCAGCCTGCGCGCCACGGGTCCGACCGTCCAGGTCGGCGTCCTGGCCGAGACCGAGCAGCCTGTCGTCGCCGATCGGGTGCAGGTAGGAGGAGAAGCCGGGGATCTTCAGCTCGCCCAGGACCGCCGGCGCGGTCGGGTCGGAGAGGTCGACGGTGTACAACGGGTCGATCCGCCGGAAGGTGACGACGACCGCGATGTCGCCGAACCAGCGCACGGACTGGATCTGCTCCTTGATGCCCATCTTGTCGACGCGGCCGATCTCTACCAGGGCGTCGCCACGCTCCTCGAGCACGACGATGCCGTTCTCCTCGGGCTCCCAGCTGTTGCGGCCAAGCGCGGTGGCGACGCGCAAGTGGCCGTCGTACTCGCTGAAGGACCAGCGGTCCCGGACCCAGCCGGGGACCTCGCCCGAGGCCACGTAGTCGGTGTCGGTGCCGGCGAGGGCGAACGCGTGCACCTCGGTCGCCGGCTGCTTCGGCCTGTCGCGCTCCGGGCCACGGGCGTCGACCGGGATGGGTCCGTCCCACCAGCCGCCGGTGGTGGTGGCGATGTAGAGCCGGTCTGTAGAGCTGTACACCTGATGGCCCGTAGCGGTCACCGCGGTGGCGCTGCGCTGGTCGGGGTCGTCGGCGGTGAAGGTGACCACGCTGATCGTGCCGAAGCCGGCGCTCTCGGCGGGGTGGTGCACGTCGGTGCACTCGACAAGTGGGTCACCTGAGTCGGAGCCGGGCAGCCAGTCCTCGATGCTGCTTCCACGCAGGATCTGGCGGTTCTCACGAAGAGCCTCCCGCTGTGACCGCTTCTGGTCGGGGAAGACGAACTTCAGCCGTGGGGTGCTGGTCGAGGTGACGAGCCGGATCACGTCGTCGTACTGACGGGCGGAGAGCACGTCCCCGTCGAAGCTCGTCTCGTGCACCGTCCGCGGGGCGGACGGGATGGAGATGTCGAGCACCAGCACCTTCGTCTTCGCGCGCTGTGGGACGGAGGGGCCGATGATGCGGTCCTCGAGAAACGGTCTCGGGCCGAAGCCGTAGCCGCTCTGACCCATCACGACGAGCCGGTCGCCGACGAGAAGGAGTTCCGGCTGGTTCAGGTCGCGCGGGAGACGCACGCGGGACAGCTCGCGTGGCTCGTCGCCACTGGCGTCGGTGAGGAACACGGTGTGCCGGTCCACGTGCGCGACGAGCCGTCCGTCGGTCTTTGCCGAGTCGGGCTCGTCGACGCCTGCCTCCTGGATGTTGGTGCCGGTGCCGCCACTGCCGACAGCGTCACCGGTCGAGGGGGCGCTCTCGGCCACGCCGGCCTCGGCCCGACCCTGCAGTTCCACAACCCCGCCACCAACGTCGGCAGCGAGCATCGGCCAGTCGAGACCCCAGGCGGTCACACGAGGAAGCGCCGCGTCGACGTACCAGTCGAGAAGCTGGTCGCAGTTGTCGAAGGGCCGCAGCTCGGCGGCCGCGGCGGGCGAGGTCAACGGCGGCACCAGCCCCCCGAGCGAGGTGGGCACGACGCCGGTCATCAGCGCAGCGGCCGTCACACTGGCCGTCGCGCCGAACCCCAGCGCCGCGAAGGTACGTCGTCGCATCTGCCTCGCCTCCAACGTGCGTTTCTCGTCTGTGGTGGGACGCACGTTGTCCTCCCACGGTTCCACGCGACACAGTGATCTGGTCCGAGTTGCCCGAAATCAGGAGATCCTGTGACCGACCCGCGTACCTACGACCTCGTCCTGCTCGGAGCAACGGGCTTCACCGGCGGCCTGACCGCGGAGTACCTCGCCCGCAACGCACCCGAGGGCTGCCGCTGGGCGCTGGCCGGTCGCAACGAGACGAAGCTGGCCGCGGTCCGCACGCGTCTGGCGGCGATCGATCCTGCCCTGGCCGACCTTCCGCTGCTGCACGCGGACGTCGACGACGCCGCCTCGATCGCCGCCGTGGCCGAGGCCACCCGGGTCGTGATCACCACCGTCGGGCCCTACATCGAGTACGGCGAGCCGGTGGTCGCTGCTTGCGCGGCGGCGGGCACCGACTACGTCGACCTCACTGGCGAGCCGGAGTTCGTCGACCTGATGTACGTCCGCCACCACGAGACCGCGGTCGCCTCAGGCGCTCGGATCGTGCATGCCTGCGGGTTCGACAGCATCCCGCACGACCTGGGCGCCTGGTTCACAGTCCAGCAGCTGCCCGAGGGAGTCCCGCTCCGGGTCCGCGGGATGCTGCGCGCCGGCGGCACGATCTCTGGCGGCACATTCCACTCGGCGGTCACGGCGATGTCTCGGGCGCGGCAGATGAAGCAGGCTGCTGCAGACCGTCGACGGATGGAGCCGCGCCCGATCGGTCGCCGGGTCCGAACCAGCGCCCGACCACCGCACCGGGACTCGGAGACCGGCAGCTGGCTGGTGCCGCTGCCGACGATCGACCCCCAGGTCGTACGTCGTTCGGCAGCCCAGCTCGAGAGGTACGGCCCGGACTTCGAGTACTCGCACTACGCCGCCGTCAAGCGGCTGCCCTCGGTCGTTCTGGGCGCGGCCGGCGTCGGCGCCCTAGCGGTAGCTGCCCAGGTCCCGCCGCTACGACGGCTCGTACTCGGCCGGATGCCTCAGGGTGAGGGTCCGAGCGAGGAGCGGCGGGCCAAGTCCTGGTTCCGGATGCGCTTCGTCGGTGAGGGCGGGGGAACGAAGGTGCTGACCGAGGTCAGTGGCGGGGACCCGGGCTACACCGAGACCGCGAAGATGCTCGCGGAAGCTGCTCTGTGCCTGGCCTTCGACGACAATCCGAGCACCTCGGGCTCCGTCACGACAGCCGTGGCGATGGCCGAGAACCTGACCTCGCGGCTCGTCCGAGCAGGCATCGACTTCAAGGTGCTGGAGGCCCTCGCGGACTAGTCGGAAAGTCTCTTTGAACTGCCTAGACCTAGAGGGATTATCAAAGTAGTTCGGGTTTTCCCGAGTGGTGCGAAGCTTCGAGACTAAGGGGGTTTCGTGATGACGGAGCGCCACGAACTTCGATGGGGTGGTTACGCCGGAATTGCGTTCGTCGTACTCGCCGTAGTGGCGTCCCTGCTGCCAGGGCTGCCGCCGCGGGTGACCGCGTCAGCGGGCGAGATCACGGCGTTCGTCTCCGACGGCCAAGGGCGGATCATGCTCGCCGCTCTGCTGTGGGGGGTTGCTGCAGCCCTGGTGATCTGGTTCGTCGCCGCGCTGGCAGAGGCGCTGCGCGAGCGTGAGGAACGCAGCGATGTCCACATCGCCCTGACGGCTGGTGGTGTCCTCGTCGGAGGCGCCATCTTCCTGGCCGCGGTCTTCCAGGCCGTCCTGGCCAATGGCCTGACCGGGCGTGCGGACGAGATCACGGTCGGCCTCTTCCAGGTGACCATGGTCCTCAGCTCGATGATCGGGCTGGCGGCCGTCGTACCTCTGGTTGCGGCCGGCATGGGCGTCCTTCGTACGCGGATGATGCCCGACTGGTTGGGTTACGTCGCATTCGTAGCGGCGGCTGTGGCCGGGCTGGGGGCCCTGGCCATCTTCGCCACGAGCGGGTCGTTCGTTCCCGGCGGCTCGTTCATGCCGTTCATCTCGCTGATTGCCGGGGGCGTCTTTGTTCTCGCAGCGAGCGGCTACATGGTGCGTGAGCACCTTCCCGAGGTCGGCGTGGGGATGGCGCCGGCCCAGTCCAAGTAGAGGAGCGCCCCAGCAAGGAACGCAGCCACGCCTCGCCGAAACCGCGCGGGCGTGGCTGCGCGCTGTCCTACCCAGGTGGGCCACCCCAGCGCTCACGGACGGGTCATATGTCGGAGTTCCCGATGCGCAGCTACCTCGAATGCTCCTATCGTCGGGGATTGCATGCTCTGGGGGTCCGATGCGCCTGTTCACCACTCGACGTCTCAAGGCGCTGGGGTGTGCCTGCGCGCTGACGCTGACGCCGGTCTTCGGCGGCATTCTCATCGACCGCGTCCCGAGCACCGACGACCCGATCTCGCTGCTTGGGCACGTGGCCGACGCGGTGGTGGCCCCGGCTCCGGATGCGGTGGAGTGGACGATGGCGGGTCGCTGGCCCGCCCGCGCCGTGGACCCGTCGCAGCTCGTCGTCGAAGAGCCGACCACGTCCTCGGTCACGCGACGCAAGGACGGCAAGCTCTCGGTCTCCTCGCCGAAGGGCACCCGGATGTGGTCGGTCAGCGCGTTGAGCAACCACAACCTGCCGGTCGCAGCCAAGCGGGCCTACCAGTCCGCCGCACGGCAGATGGCAAGCATCGACCCGGCCTGCCAGATTCCCTGGACCTTGCTCGCGGGCATCGGTCGGGTGGAGTCGGACCACGGCCGGTACGGCGGCTCCCGGCTCGGTTCCGACGGGATCTCCCGTCCGCACATCATCGGCGTGCCGTTGAACGGACGGGGGCCGGTCGCGGCCATCCGGGACACCGACCGGGGCCGCATGGACGGAGACCGGGTCTGGGACCGGGCGGTCGGCCCGATGCAGTTCATCCCCACGACCTGGGCGTTCTCCGCCCGCGACGGTGACGGCGACGGCCGCAAGTCGCCGCACGACCTGGACGACGCGGCGCTTGCCGCTGCGTCGTACCTCTGCTCGGGGTCCGGCAGCGTGCTGGGTGAGTCGGCCATGTCGGCCGCCATCTTCCGCTACAACCAGGACGACTACTACGTGGCACTGGTGATGGCCTTCGAGCGCGGCTACCGCACCGGTGTGTTCGTGCTGCCCTCCCCGCCGGTCGAGGAGGACGAGACCAAGAAGGAGCGGCGGCGGAAGAAGCGCAACCAGCGCGACCAGGAGACCAGCTCGACCAAGCAGGGCACCAAGACGGCGTCAAAGCCCTCCGGTGGGACCAAGTCGAGCCCCAAGCCGAGCCCGAAGTCGGATCCCAAGCCCAGTCCCACGCCCACCCCCAAGCCCAGCCCGACGCCGAAGCCGAGTCCGACGCCGAAGCCCAGCCCGACCCCGGCACCGAGCCCGGAGTCGATCACCGCGGTCTTCAAGGCGTGCACCGGCGGCTACTGTCTCGGCAACCTGCTGCTCGACCTCGGCTCGGCCAGCGACTTCAGCAAGCAGGCCGCCGGCGACTACAACGGTGACGGTGAGGTCGGCACGAACGGCGACGAGCTGACCCCGCTGCTGGGAACCCAGGTAACGATGGTGGTCGTCAAGCAGCAGCAGGGCGGCGCCGACGTCTACAGCATCAACGGCGTCTCGCTCGCCTGACGCAGCCGAGCGTCCGACGTGAGACTCGTCACGCACCGGGTTCTCGGTGCCGAGGAGGGGGCGGTCGCGCCCCTATAGTCGGGCCTCGTGACCTGGTCATATCGCCCCGCACTGGACGGACTGCGGACAATCGCCGTCTATCTGGTCCTTCTGTTCCACACCGGCCTCGCCGCGGCCGGTGGTGGTTTCGTGGGCGTGGACCTCTTCTTCGTGCTCTCCGGCTTCCTCGTCTCGAACGTCATCCTCAGCGAGATCGCCAAGACCGGGACGCTCCGGATCGGGCACTTCTACGCCCGGCGGGTGCGTCGCCTGCTGCCCGCCGCCGTGCTGGTCATCGTCGCCACCAGCCTGGTGTTCGTGCTGATCTCGTCGGTCACCCGACGGCTCCCGCTGGTCGGGGACGCACAGAGCGCGCTGCTGTACGTAGCCAACTGGCGGTTCCTGAGCCAGTCGGCGGACTACTTCGCCACCGACGTGGAGGAGAGCCCGTTCCTGCACTTCTGGTCGCTGGCCATCGAGGAGCAGTTCTACTTCGTCTTCCCGGTGCTGCTGCTCCTGCTCAGCAAGGTCGCCCGACGCCGGGCCTGGGTGCTGCTCGCCGCTCTCGGCTTCCTGTTCACGCTCTCCCTTGGGTCTCAGCTTTACTGGGCCCAGGTCGATGCCAACCATGCCTACTACGGCACCGACGCCCGGCTGTACCAGCTCCTGGCAGGCGCACTCTTGGCTGCCGCGCTCCGCGCCTGGCAGGTCCACGTCCGCCGGCGGTCCGCCGAGGCGCTCGCCCTGGGCGGGCTGGTGGCACTGCTGGTACTCGGCAGCGGCTTGCTCGACGTCTCCCCGTCGCTTCGCGGCATCGGGGCCATGGTCGCCTCGGTGCTTCTCGTGGCGGGACTGAGCCTGCGCGACAACGGTGTGCTGGCGAGGATGCTCTCGCGTCCGGTTCCGGTCTTCCTCGGCAAGATCTCCTACGGCACCTACCTGTGGCACTGGCCGGTCATCCTCGTGCTCGAGGAGGTGCTGGTGGTCAGCCCGAAGGTCGTCGCCGTCCTCGCCATCGCCGTCAGCACCGGGCTCGCCGCGGCCTCCTACGAGGTGCTGGAGATGCCGGTCCGCAAGGCGGCCGTGCTGGACCGGTTCCGCTGGAACACCGCCATCGTCGGCGTGGCGACGAGCGCGCTGGTCGCGGTGACCCTGGTCCCGTGGGCGCTCGAGCAGGACCGACGGCCGGCGCTCGCTGCACTCAACGCGCCCGGCGGATCCGCAGGAGCTACCGGCGAGGGCGCATCGCGCCTGCCGAAGAACGTCAACTGGACCAAGGTCGAGAAGGACGTCGGAGCGGAAGGGTCGTGCGACGCGTCGTCGCCTGCGGACTGCACGGTGGTAAAGGGCTCCGGCGATCACATCCTCGTGGTCGGCGACAGTCACGCCCAGATGCTCGAGCCGATGTTCGAGGCCCTGGCCAAGGACCACGACCTCACCCTGTCGGTGAACATCCGCGCCGGCTGCCCCTGGCAGGAGGGGCTGATGAACATCAAGTCCTCGCCCAGTGGTCAGGAGCGGTGCGAGGCGGCACGGGTGGGCTGGTACGACGCGGTGCTGCCGCAGCTCGACCCGGACGTCGTCATCCTGGTCAGCCGCCCCCGCGACGACGAGAGCTGGACCGACGTCGTGGTGCGCCGCGATGGGAAGGACCAGTCGTTGGAGCAGGCGATGGCTACAACCTCCAAGGAGACCCTCGCCAAGATCCGGGACGTCGCGCCACGCACGTTGGTCGTGGAGCGGATGATCATGCCGGAGACGTTCCAGCCCGACGACTGCCTCACGACAGCTGCCCACCCCTCCCAATGTGCGGTTCCGGTCCCGCTGAAGACGTCACCGACGGACGCCTACTTCATCAGTCAGGCCGCACGATCCCGGTCGCTCTTCACGGTCGATCTGGACCCGGCATTCTGCCCGTCGGCGCCGATCTGTCAGCCGGTGGTCGGACGCGACATCGTCTGGCGCGATGACCATCACGTCACGGCCGAGTTCGCCGTTTCCCGGCGACAGCAGGTCTGGGACCTGATCAACGCCACCGGCGTGCTCGCCCCCAGCTAGCCGGAGCCTGCGCCGCTCCGGCTCACGTGCGTCGGTGGAAGCGGAGGCTGCCGTTGGGGAGGCGGGTGGTGGTGTAGCCGGGGTGGTGGACCAGGTGGTGGTGCCAGAAGCACAGCAGCCGGCCGTTCTGCACGGAGGTGCCGCCGCCTCGGGACCAGGGGGTTTCGTGGTGGGCCTGGGTCCAGCCGGGTGGCCGGTCGCAGGTCTCGGCGGTGCAGCCCTTGTCGCGGTGGGCCAGGGCGAGGCGTTGGTAGCGGGTGTGCAGGCGCCGTTCCCGGCCGATGTCCAACGGCTGGGAGTCGCCG
>JBFIWG010000054.1:0-13766 GCA_041606495.1 Nocardioidaceae bacterium | reverse complement strand
CGGCTGCGTTGGGGGCCGATGAGAGGGCCGAGGTCACGACCGGGCCGGTGTTGTCGGCGGTGTAGGAACTCGCCTTCGAATTCGACTTGCCCGTGCACTTCGACTGAGCGTTGACGTCCGGCGACGCCGCCACCGTGACAGATTTGACGCCGTCTCCAGCGTCGCCGGTGGTCGAGAAGGTCCACGTCGACTTGGGGGTCGGCCAATCCTGGTGCGCCGTGAACGCTCCGCTCACGTCGACGCACCTGGTGTCGGAGCTGGTGACGACCGTCAGGGTCAGGTCCGCCCCGCTCTTGGCGTAGAACACGCCGCCCACCGTCGCGGTCCCCGCCCCGCCCGAGAAGGTCGCGCTGGTGACACTGGCGCCCTCCTGGGGGGCGGCAATAGCCGGCGGCACGGTGAGTGCGCTGACCGCGAGCGCACAGGCCGCTCCCAGGCGTACCAGACGTGAGCGGCCGGCGCCGGTCGGCGGCTGATGAGTTGATGGGCGCATGGTCAGGCTCCCCCAGGGTCGTTCTCCTCTGCGTCCCGACCCAGCTCCGAGAGAGCCTCCCCTGTCGGGGTCCGCAGGCCCTCGTGACACGAGGGCCCTTGATTCTGTGACGACCGAAAGGCCACACATGACGGAATAGCCCTTGCTGCACCGTTCAACCACCTAAACGACGGGCAGTCGAATCCGACGAAGAAGTTCATAACCGACAAACGAGCGGCCGGAACCCTGGGGTACCCACATGAATGCCTAGGGGGCCTGAGCCGGAAAATCGGCCGTCATGGAGGTCAGAATTGACCGGTGAGGCCTGGTCGGCCTGCACAGGGGACGGCAGGAACGGTGGATCCTGTGACCACCGGTCCTGCCGAGGCCGACCGGGCCTCATCCATGTCAGTCCCAGAAGACGCGGTCGACGATGGCGCGCGCACGACGGGTCACGCGTTTGTAGTCGTTGACGAGCTCATCGGACTCACCCGGCCCGTAGCCGCAGACGTGGGCGACCGCAGCCTTCTCCCGGGTGTCGCGGGGCAGCGAGTCCGAGGCACGTCCGCGCACGAGCATGATCACGTTGCGCAGCCTGGTGGCCAGCGACCAGGCCTGGCGCAGAGCGTCGGCGTCCTCGGCAGGCAGCAGGTCTGCCTCCACCGCGGCGGCCAGGGCGTCGAGCGTGCGCGGCGTACGCAGGCCCTCCACCGTCCCGGAGTGCTGCATCTGCAGCAGCTGCACCGTCCACTCGACGTCGGCAAGTCCCCCGCGGCCCAGCTTGAGGTGGGTGGCCGGATCGGCGCCGCGTGGCAGCCGCTCCTGGTCCACGCGCGCCTTGATCCGCCGGATCTCGCGGATGTCCTTCTCGGAGATGCCCTCTGCTGGGAAGCGCAGCGGGTCGATCAGCTCGGTGAACCTCTTGCACAGGCCCGCGTCACCGATCATGGCGTCGGCCCGCAAGAGGGCCTGGGCCTCCCAGACCGCGGACCACTTGGCGTAGTAGGCCTCGTACGAGTCGAGAGTGCGAACCAGCGGACCCTGCTTCCCCTCGGGGCGGAGCCCGGTGTCGACCTCGAGCGCAGGGTCGGTGCTGGGCAGCGCGAGCAAGCGACGCATCTCGTTCGCCACATGGTGGGCCGCGGTCGATGCGTCCTGCATCTCCGCGCCCTCGAGTGGCTCGTGCACGAACATGATGTCCGCGTCAGAGCCATAGCCGAGCTCGTGCCCGCCGAACCGGCCCATGGCCACGAGCGCCATCCGCGTGGGCAGCTCGGCGCGACGTTCGGCCTCGATCGCGTCGATGGCGACCGCGAGCCCGGCCTCCAAGGTGGCGGCAGCGATGTCGGTGAGCGCGTAGCCGACCTCGGCCACGTCGAGCAGCCCGACCAGGTCGGCAACGGAGACCCGGAACAGCTCACGCCGGCGGATCGCCCGCACCGCCTCGATCCCCTTGACGGGGTCGTCCTGCCGACGTCCGGCCCCCACCATCTCCTTGTTCAGCGCCTCACGACTGAGCGGCACGAGACCATCGTCCTTGCCTAGCAAGGCCACACCCTCGGGAGCGCGCTGCAACAGGTCCGTCGCGTAGCGACTGGAAGCGAGCAGGATAGCCATCCGTTGCGCCACCTGACCTTCGTCGCGCAGCAGCCGGAGGTACCAGTGCGTGGAGCCGAGCGACTCCGAGATCCGTCGGAAACCGAGCAGCCCGGCGTCCGGGTCCGGCGCGTCGGCGAACCACTCCAGCATCACCGGGAGCAGGGTCCGCTGGATCGCGGCCGACCGGGAGACCCCGCTCGTCAGCGCCTCCAGGTGCCGCAGCGCCGCCACCGGATCCTCGTAGCCAAGGGCCGCCAGCCGCTGCTGGGCCGCGTCCGCGGTGAGACGGGCCTCGTCGCTGGGTAGCTTGGCCACGGCAGCGAGCAGTGGCCGGTAGAAGAGCTTCTCGTGCAGCCTGCGTACGTCGTTGCGGTGCTGCTTCCACTGCCGGTTCAGCTCCGCGACCGGCTCCTTCTTGAACCCCATCGAGCGGCCGATGCGTCGGAGCTCGGCCTCGTCCTCGGGCACGACGTGGGTACGACGAAGCTGGGCGAGCTGGATCCGGTGCTCGAGGGTGCGCAGGAACTTGTACGACGCGTCGAGAGAGGCACCGTCCTCGCGTCCGACGTACCCGCCGCGGGTCAGCTCGGCCAGGGCGCTCAACGTGGTGGGGCGCCGCAGCGACGGGTCACCCCGGCCGTGCACGAGCTGCAGCAGCTGGACGGCGAACTCCACGTCGCGCAGGCCACCGGCCCCTAGCTTGAGCTGCCGGTCCGCGTGGTGCGCGGGGATGTGGTCGATGACCCGGCGGCGCATCGACTGGACGTCGGTGACGAAGCCCTCCCGGTCGGCCGCCGACCACACCATGGGCGCGATCCGCTCGATGTACTCCTGCCCCAGGGCCCGGTCCCCCGCCACCGGACGGGCCTTGAGCAGCGCCTGGAACTCCCAGGTCTTGGCCCAGCGCTCGTAGTAGCCCTGGTGGCTGGCGAGGGTCCGCACCAGTGGCCCGGACTTGCCCTCGGGACGGAGCGCCGCGTCGACCGGCCAGATGGTGCCCTCGGAGGTGTGGTCGGAGCAGATCCGCATCATGTGCGCGGCCAGCTGGGTGGCTGTGCGCAGTGCCGGGCTCTCCTCGACGTCCGCGGCCGGTTCGGCCACGAAGATCACGTCCACGTCACTGACGTAGTTGAGCTCGTGCCCGCCGCACTTGCCCATCGCGATCACCGCCAGCCGACAGCTCCCGGCCGCCTCGCCGACCCGGGCACGCGCCACCGCGAGGGCTGCCTCCAGTGTTCCTGCGGCGAGGTCGGAAAGCTCGGCGGCCACGTCGTCGACGCCGACCCGGTGCGAGACGTCACGCGCGGCGAGCACCAACAGCAGTCGGCGATACTCGACCCGAAGCGCATCCACGGCGGCGCTGTCGTCCATCTCCGACACCGGCTGCTCTTCGTCGGGGTCGGCCCCGACCGCCTGCAGCAGCGCCGCGCGCAGGGCGAATGCCGGGGTCCGGGTGGATCCGAGGTGGGAGCCCGTCAGATCACGCCAGTGGTCGGGGCGACGGAGCAGGTGGTCCCCCAGCGCGGAGCTCGCCCCCAGCACCTGCAGCAGGCGCATCGCGAAACCCTCGTCGTCCACGAGCGACGCGAGCAGCTGCTCGCGGTCGGTCGCGTTGTCGGCCAGGTCCGCGAGGTAGGCCGCAGCCTGGTCGGGATCGGCCGTCGCCGCGACCAGGTGGACCAGCGGCTCCGCTGCGTCGCCCAACCGGTGCAGCGCTGCCGCTGAGGCGTCGGCGTTCTCGAACCCCAGGCGCGCCAGCGTCCCCGCGATCGACGTGATCCGGTTGCCCTTCACCACGCGGCGACCACGTCCCTGGACAGCTCGGCAAAGCCGGTGGCCAGCGGCCGCCACGACGCGCGCAGCTCCTCGCGAGCGTCGGCGACCTGGGCGAGGTAGGCGTCGATGTCGACTCCGCGGGCCTGCGCCTCGTCACGGTCACTCTCGGCCCAGACCCGGATGATCTCCTCGCCCGCCTCGGGGTGGGATTGGACACCCCAGATCATGGGGGCGAACCGTGCGGCCTGGATCTCACCGGCCGGGGTCTGCGCGAGCACCACCGAACCAGCGGGCAGCACGCTGACGATGTCGTTGTTCCACTGGGCGCTGACCCGGGTCCCGGTCAACGTCGAGAACAGTCGGTCCTCCCCCGCGGCCGGCTCCCAACCCGGTTCGAGCACGCCGATCTGCTGGCCGCGCGGGTTCCTCTGCACAGCACCCCCGAGGGCGACCGCGACCAGCTGGTGGCCGAGGCAGATCCCCAAGGTCGGGGTGCCGTCGTCGACCGCGGCGCGCACCAGCTCCTTGACCTGGGTGAGCCAGGGATGCGCCTCGTCCCCATAGGCGTCCATCGACCCGCCCAGCACAACCATGCTGCGGTGCCCCGTCAGGTCGTCGGGCAGGCGGTCACCGGCATAGGGCCGTCGTACGTCCAGCTCGCAGCCGGCCTCGACCAGCCAGTCCCCTACCCACCCGGGCGGGCAGTCCGCTTCGTGCTCGACGACCAGAACAGGTTGCGTAGTCACAGGGTGAGGCTAGCGCTCCGGCAGCTCAGATGACGGGGAGCATCCGGTCGCGTTCGAAGGCCGAGACCTGACCGCGGTACTCCTCCCACTCCGCACGCTTGTTGCGCAGGAAGAAGTCGTAGACGTGCTCGCCCAGGGTCTCGGCCAGCATCTCGGAGTTCTCCATGATCCCGATCGCCTCGTAGAGCGTCTTGGGCAGCGGGTCGATGCCGAGCGACTTGCGCTCCCGGTCGTTGAGCGACCACACGTCATCCTCGGCCTCAGGCGGCAGCTCGTAGCCCTCCTCGATCCCCTTCATCCCGGCACCGAGGATCGCTGCGAACGCGAGGTACGGGTTGCAGGCCGAGTCGATGGTGCGCAGCTCGATCCGGGTCGACTGACCCTTGTTCGGCTTGTACATCGGCACCCGGATCATCGCGGAGCGGTTGTTGTGCCCCCAGCAGATGTACGACGGGGCCTCGCCGCCGCCGATCAGCCGCTTGTAGGAGTTCACCCACTGGTTGGTGATCGCCGTGATCTCAGCGGCGTGCCGGATCACCCCGGCGATGAACTGCCGGCCGGTCTTCGACAGCTGGTATTCCGAGCCGGCCTCGAAGAAGGCGTTGCGGTCACCTTCGAACAGCGACACGTGGGTGTGCATGCCCGAACCCGGGTGCTCGGTGAAGGGCTTGGGCATGAACGTCGCCCAGATCCCCTGGGACAGCGCGACCTCACGCACCACGGTGCGGAAGGTCATGATGTTGTCGGCGGTCGAGAGCGCGTCGGCGTACCGCAGGTCGATCTCCTGCTGCCCGGGTCCGCCCTCGTGGTGGCTGAACTCGACACTGATCCCCATCGCCTCGAGCATCGTGATCGCCTCGCGGCGGAAGTCCGAGCCCATGCTCTGCGCGGTGTGGTCGAAGTAGCCGCTGCGGTCGACCGGGACCGGCTCGACGCCGGGCTTGGGGTGGTCCTCGAACAGGTAGAACTCGATCTCGGGGTGGGTGTAGAACGTGAACCCGTTCTCGGCTGCCTTCGACAGGGTCCGCTTGAGGACGAACCTCGGGTCGGCGTACGACGGCGAGCCGTCGGGCATCACGATGTCGCAGAACATGCGCGCCGTGGAGGGCCCCTCGCCCCGCCAGGGCAGGATCTGGAACGTCGACGGGTCCGGCTTGGCGAGCATGTCGGCCTCGTAGACGCGGGCGAAGCCCTCGATGGCAGAGCCGTCGAAGCCGATGCCCTCGCTGAACGCACCCTCGAGCTCGGCCGGGGCGATCGCCACCGACTTCAGCGAGCCCAGCACGTCGGTGAACCACAGCCTGACGAAGCGGACGTCCCGCTCCTCGAGTGCGCGAAGAACGAACTCCTCCTGCTTGCCCATCAGGGCGCCTCCTGTCAGCCGTGGAACGTGAGCCGGGTGGTCCGAGCACAGTGTGCGCGGCGCATGTTTCGAACCGGTTAACTGGGGTCGGGTCGTGCCCCTCGGTCACCCGGATCTCAACGTATCCGATCGGGATACGCTGCACGTGTGCCCCAGATCCGAATCGCCCTCGCCCAGGTGAACCCGACCGTCGGCGACCTCCCCGGCAACGCCGAACTCGTCCTCGACTGGGCGAAGAAAGCCGACGCCGCAGGTGCGCACGTCGCCGCCTTTCCCGAGCTGGTGCTCAACGGCTACCCGGTCGAGGACCTCACGTTCCGAGAGACCTTCGTCGAGGCCTCCCGCCACGCGATCGAGCAACTGGCCCGCGACCTCGACGCGGCCGGTCTCGGCGACCTGGTCTGCGTGGTCGGGTACATCGACCGCGCCACAACGTCGACCGACCGGCTCGGCGTTCCTAAGGGGTCTCCCCAGAACTGTGCCGCGGTGATCCAGGGCGGGCGCGTGGTCGCTTCCTACGCCAAGCACCACCTTCCCAACTACGGCGTGTTCGACGAGGCCCGCTACTTCGTCCCCGGCGACACCACCCAGGTCGTGCAGGTGCACGGCGTGGACATCGCGATCTGCATCTGCGAAGACCTCTGGCAAGACGGGCCTTCGGCGAACGCTCGCGCGGCCGAGGCCGGGTTGCTGCTGGTCATCAACGGCTCCCCCTTCGAGGCGAACAAGGACGACGTCCGGCTCGACCTCTGCTCACGCCGAGCGCGCGAGGCCGAGGCCGCCCTGGCGTACGTGAACATGGTGGGTGGGCAGGACGAGCTGGTCTACGACGGCGACTCGATCGTGGTCGACGCCACGGGTACGACGGTCGCGCGGGCGGCGCAGTTCGTCGAGGAGCTGCTCGTGGTGGACCTCGACCTCCCCGCCGCGACCGCCGGGATGCCTGACTCCTCCGAGGAGCATGGCGGTCTGCGGGTCCGTCGTACCGTGATCAGCAGCGAGCCGGTGCCGGCCTACGAACCCCAGCCCGGCACGATCGCCGAGCGGATCCACGACCACGCCGAGGTCTACGAAGCGATCGTCGTGGGCCTTCGCGACTACGTCCGCAAGAACGGCTTCTCCAGCGTCCTGCTGGGCATGTCCGGCGGGATCGACTCCACGCTCGTCGCCGCGATCGCCTGCGACGCCCTCGGCCCGGAGAACGTCTACGGGGTGTCGAACCCCAGTGAGTACTCCAGCGAGCACTCCAGGACCGATGCCGCGGAGCAGGCGCGTCGCACCGGGCTGAACTTCCAGACCGTGCCGATCGCGCCGATGGTCGCGGCCTTCCAGGACTCCCTGCATCTCGACGGCCTCGCGCGGGAGAACCTGCAGGCCCGGATCCGCGCCGTGATCTGGATGGGGCTGTCCAACCAGCACGGACACCTGGTCCTCGCCTGTGGCAACAAGAGCGAGCTTGCGGTCGGCTACTCCACGATCTACGGAGACGCGGTCGGCGGTTTCGCGCCGATCAAGGACGTGTTCAAGACCCAGGTGTGGGAGCTGGCGAAGTGGCGGAACGCCGAGGCCGAACGGCGCGGCGAGACGCCACCGATCCCGGAAGGCACGATCACCAAGGAGCCGAGCGCGGAGCTCTCTCCTGGCCAGAAGGACAGCGACTCGCTGCCGCCGTACCCCTTGCTCGACGACATCCTCGACGACTACATCGAGCAGGACCACGGGTCGGCGCGGCTGGTCGCCGACGGCTTCGACCAGGAGCTGGTGGAGCGGGTGCTGCGGATGGTGGACCGTGCGGAGTACAAGCGCCGCCAGTTCCCACCGGGCCCGAAGATCTCGGCTCGCAACTTCGGCCGGGACCGACGGCTGCCCGTGACCAACAGCTGGCGCGAGATGGCCAACCCCTGACCCCGGTCGCCGTCGCCCGCTCCGCTCCGCGCCCGCCCACTCGCGCCCGCCCACTCGCGCCCGCCCCCTCCGCTGTAACGCGGGGTTATCGTCGCTCTACAAGCGTTGTGACACCTGCAAAGCGTCAACAGCACGTGCAATCAGCGGGTCCGGCGCCACCCGCTGTCCCTCGCGAGTGACGGGCGCCACACCGGCAGGACTGCCGAACCGGACTAGCCTGGGATGAGGTCCGGGGACTCCATCAGGGAGCCTCGAGAACTCACCCAAGGACGTGTGATGAGCGAGACGACGGCCCCGTACGGCAACGGCCCGACAGCAGCATCGACCCCGGTGAGGAAGATCCGCATCCACCACCTGCGAGAGATGAAGCAGCGTGGCGAGAAGTGGGCGATGCTCACCGCCTACGAGCAGTACACCGCCCAGGTCTTCGACGAAGCAGGCATCCCCGTGATGCTGGTCGGCGACTCGGCCTCCAACAACGTGTACGGCAACGAGACCTCGCTGCCGGTCACCGTCGACGAGCTCATCCCCCTGGTACGCGCCGTGACTCGTTCCGCGCGCCGGGCACTGATCGTCGCGGACCTCCCGTTCGGCTCCTACCAGGCATCGCCGGAGCAGGCGTTCCACACCTCGGTGCGCTTCATGAAGGAGGCCAACGCACAGGCCGTCAAGCTCGAGGGCGGCGAGGAGATGGTGCCGCAGGTCGAGCTGCTCACCCGCTCCGGCATCCCCGTCATGGCCCACATCGGCTTCACCCCGCAGTCGGAGCACAACCTCGGCGGGTACCGCGTCCAGGGCAGGGGCGACGACGCCGAACGCCTGATCTCGCAGGCCAAGGCGCTGGAGGCCGCCGGTGCGTTCGCACTGGTCATGGAGATGGTGCCCGGCGACGTGGCGGCCGAGGTCACCAAGACCCTGTCGATCCCGACCATCGGTATCGGCGCAGGCGTCCACTGCGATGCCCAGGTGCTGGTGTGGCAGGACATGGCCGGGCTTCGCACCGGCCGGATCCCTCGCTTCGTCAAGCAGTACGCCGATGTGCACGGGGTGCTGCTGAAGGCTGCCCAGGACTTCGCGGCCGACGTTGCCGCAGGCTCGTTCCCCAGCGACGAGCACACCTTCTGACTCAGGCGGTCCACCCGAGCAGGCGCTCACCCAGAGTCACGACCACAATCCACGTGAGTGCGGCCACGAAGGGCAGTGCCAGCACGCGGAACGGTGCGCGGCGGAACCACGCGATGCCAAGCACGAAGAGCAGCACCCAGAAGGCGACCAGCACGATGACCGCCCACAACGGTGCGACCAGTCCTGCTGCGAGGTAGTACGGAAGCGTGACGATCATCAGCAGAAGCCCGAGACCCGCCGCGATGTGACGGGCGCGCACGATGCCGACACCTGGCCCCTGCTCGTTCATGCCCTCAGCCTAGGCCCGAACGATCAGCTGAGCATCGCCAGGAACCACGCACCCGTGGCCGCTACCGGCAGCGCGAGGACGCGGTACGGATGCTTCGTGAACCAGGCAACCGACAGGGCGAAAAGCAGCAGCCAGACCACTGGGAGTACGACGAGCGACATCACGTCGTGCAGCACGACTGCGGAGTAGCCGTAGAGGAACAGGGTCACGACCATGCCGCTCACACCGATCCAGGGACCGGATTGCTCGAGGTTGGTCTTCACCGCGCTGGTCCTCCGTGCTTGTTGGTCAGGTCGTGACTATCCCTTGTGAGACAAGGGAATTGTCGCACCCGGTGCCCCGATACCAAGTGCCCACCCGCGGCGAGGAATCGAGGCGCGGTTTGCGCAAGTTTTGCGATTCTGTCGACCAGGCTCGCGATTGTTGTCAAGATCATATGCGGGGGCGACCGCACCGGGCGTCCGACGTTGATGTAAGGCCGGCCGACCTGCCGGGCTTCACGAACCAGGAGGCACAGGTGCCTGCAGCATCGAAGACAGCAGCAAAGAAGACGCCGGCGAAGAAAGCGCCGGCGAAGAAGACCGCCGCGAAGACGGCTTCACCCAAGAAGACCACCACGGCCACCGTGCTGAGCAGCACTGCGGCCAAGAAGGCCCCCGCCAAGAAGGCCCCTGCGGCCAAGGCGCCGGCGAAGAAGACACCCGCCAAGACCGCGAGCACCGCCAAGAAGGCCCCTGCGGCCAAGGCGCCGGCGAAGAAGACACCCGCCAAGGCCACCACCAAGAAGGCACCCGCCAAGGCAGCGTCCACAGCGAAGAAGGCCGCGAAGACCGTCGCGAAGAAGGCCCCGGCCAAGAAGTCGACCACCAAGGCCACCACCAAGAAGGCGCCCGCCAAGACCGCGAGCACCGCCAAGAAGGCGCCCGCCAAGGCAGCGTCCACAGCGAAGAAGGCCGCCAAGACCGTCGCGAAGAAGGCACCGGCCAAGAAGAGCCCAGCCACGAAGTCAACGGCCAAGAAGGCCCCAGCGAAGAAGGCACCAGCGAAGAAGGCACCAGCGAAGAAGTCGACCGCCAAGAAGGCCTGACCCTCTCGGAGCGTGACGAGGCCCCCGCCAGCCGGCGGGGGCCTCGTCGTGTGCTCAGTCCTCGAGGTCGTCGTCGTTCCAGTCCGGGTCGTTCTCCCAGGCTTCGTTGCGCTCCTCGACCTTCTCCAGCGCACGGGCCGCCTCGGCTTCCGTCGGGTAGGGGCCGAGCCGGTCCGCGTTCTTGCAGCCATCCCTGGTCTCGACGCGATGGTGCTCGAGACAGAACCAGTACTCATCAGCCATGTGACCCGCTCCTCTGCTCGTCGGTGCGTGAACCGCGGGGTCGGCGTACACCTGCTCGTCCCCCTCACCCCAGAAACTACACTCGATCGCGTGACCCCGATTGCACCTGCCGCCATCTCCCCTCGACGACCCCTGCCCGCGCACATCCCGCGTCCGGAGTACGTCGACAAGGACGCCCCGACGCCGTACACCGGCTCCGAGGTCAAGGACGCCGAGACCATCGAGAAGATGCGGGTGGCCGGACGCCTCGCGGCGCAGGCGCTGCAGCTGGTCGGCAAGCACATCGCGCCCGGCGTCACCACTGACGAGCTGGACCGGATCGGCCACGAGTTCCTCTGCGACAACGACGCCTACCCGTCGACCCTGGGCTACAAGCACTTCCCGAAGTCGCTGTGCACCAGCATCAACGAGGTGATCTGCCACGGAATCCCCGACAGCCGGGTCATCGAGGACGGCGACATCGTCAACATCGACATCACCGCCTACATCGGCGGCGTGCACGGCGACACCAACGCGACCTTCCTGGCCGGCAACGTCGACGAGGAGACCCGGCTGCTGGTCGAGCGCACCGAGGAGTCGTTGCGGCGGGCCATCAAGGCGGTCAAGCCGGGCCGACGGATCAACGTGATCGGCCGGGTGATCGAGTCCTACGCGAAGCGGTTCGGGTACGGCGTGGTGCGGGACTTCACCGGCCACGGGATCGGTACGTCGTTCCACAGCGGCCTGATCGTCCCGCACTACGACGAGGCTTACTACGACACCGTGATCGAGACCGGGATGACCTTCACCATCGAGCCGATGCTCTGCCTCGGTACCCACGAGTGGAACATGTGGGATGACGACTGGACGGTCGTCACCAAGGACGGCAAGCCCAGCGCCCAGTTCGAGCACACCCTGCTGGTCACGGACACCGGAGCGGAGATCCTGACCCTGCCCTGACTGAGCGTCATTTGGCGGCGACAGCACCGGTCCGGCCCCATCCGGGGTGCTTCCGCCGCCAAATGACGGCAGCGGCCGGGTAGTTCAGACCAGGTCGTCGTACGACGAACCGCCGGTCTCCGCCATCAGGCGCTCCACCCGAAGCACGCCCGCCTCATGCTCCGGGTCGCCGGACATGACCGCGGCGAGCCGCATGTGCGGCAGCGCGTCGGAGTAGCGGGACTGCCGCTCGAACACCCGGGCGAGGGCGAAACGCGCCCAGACGTCCGAGGGGCACTCGTCCACAAGCAGCACCAGCTCGCGCTCTGCCTTGGACAGCTGCGCGCTCTGGAAGTAGGCCCAGGCCCGCAAGGTCCGAAGGCTGGTCGACGCGGGCTCCGACTCGATCGCGGGGTCGAGGATCTCGATGGCGCGACTGGGTGCGCGGTCCTCGAGCAGCCGCCATGCCTCGTGGTACGCGTCGGCCGGGTGGTTGTGTCTGCTCGGTGCCTGGAAGCTCACGGTCTCACTCCTCCTGCGTGGGCTGAGGTGTAACTCCATCGTGCACCCGGCCATTCCCTAGCGGGGCAGATCCGCGCGAGATCTGTCGACGCCGCGTAGCAGCACGGCGCCCAGAACTCCGGCCACGGCCGAGCCGGCGAAGATGCCGAGCTTGACCTCGTCGCTGAGCGCAGAGCCGGCGAAGGCGAGATCGGCGATGAACAAGGACACGGTGAATCCGATGCCCGCTAGCGCGGCGACACCCCAGACGTGCGCCGGCTGCATCCCGCTGGGCAGAACACCCCAGCCGAGTCGAAGCATTGCCCATGCCGCGCCGGCGATCCCGAACAGCTTGCCCAGCACGAGTCCGCTGATGATCCCCAGGGCCGCCGGGCTCGTCGCGGCCTGCCGCAGCGCCTCAGTCGAGATCTGGACGCCCGCATTGGCAAGGGCGAACAGCGGGATGACCAGGAATGCCGACCAGGGGTGAAGGCGGTGCTCGATCTCGTTGAGCACCTCACGCCCGCCGACGCGCCCGGTGGGGGTCAGCAGTCCCAACGCGACACCGGCGATCGTGGCGTGGACACCCGACTCCAGGGTGCACAGCCAGACACCGGCACCCACCAGCACGTACGGCCAGATCCGGGTGACGCCCAGGACACGCAGGAGCACCACGAACCCAAGCCCGGCCGCGGCTCCCAGCAACCAGAGCGGACGGAGGTCGTCGGTGTAGAACAGCGCGATGACACTGATCGCGATGATGTCGTCGATGATCGCCACGCTCAGCAGAAAGAGCTTGACACCTGCGGGCACCCGGGAGCCGAGGAGGGCCAGCACACCGACCGCGAAGGCGATGTCGGTGGCCATCGGGATCCCCCACCCGCCGGCGGCCTCGGTGCCCCAGGTGAAAGCCAGGTAGATGGCCGCCGGGACCACGACACCGCCGACAGCCGCGACTGCGGGCAGAACCGCCGCGCGCGGGTCGCGGAGCTCTCCCACCACGAGCTCACGCTTGATCTCCAACCCCACCACGAAGAAGAAGATGGCCATGAGCCCGTCGTTGACCCAGTGCTGCAGATCCTTGCTGAGAGCCCACCCGTCGCTTCCGATGGTCAGCTCGGTGGCCCAGAGGTTGACGTAGGAGTCGCCGACAGGGCTGTTGACCCAGACCAGAGCCAAGGCGGCGGCCGCCGCCAGAACCACGCCACCCGCGGCCTCTGCTTTGAGGAAGTCCCGCAGGGGGTCAAGAACACGGCGCACAGTACGAACCTAGCCAAACATTTGCTGGTGCGAGGGCGGATGAGCTGGCCTGTAGGCCGGGTTCTGTCCCCGTGCGCCTTGCGGCCACACGGTCGACGACCATCCATCTAGGACCGCCGTTGCCGACGGTCTCCTGCGGTCTACCCGCGGACTCGGGCGGGCAGCCCTCGAACGTCCGCGCGAAGGGGCCTTGCGGCGTCCTTCTTCTTGACCTTGCTCCAAGTGGGGTTTACCAAGCCGCACCGGTCGCCCGGCACGCTGGTGGTCTCTTACACCACCCTTTCACCCTTACCTCCCGGCCGCGTCGCGACCGGGTGGCGGTTTGATTTCTGTGGCACTGTCCCGCGGGTCACCCCGGGTGGGTGTTACCCACCACCTTGCCCTGTGGAGCCCGGACCTTCCTCGGGGAGTCTCCTCCACGCGGTCGCCCGGCCAGCTCATCCGACCCCACTGTAACCCTGATCCGCCTGCGACAACTCAGG
>JBFIWG010000053.1:0-13995 GCA_041606495.1 Nocardioidaceae bacterium | reverse complement strand
GAGTCGCCCCCGATCGCGATCCGCTCCGGGTCGACCCCGAACCGCTCGGCGTTCTCACTGACCCACTGAAACGCGGCCCAGCAGTCCTCGACCGCGGCCGGGTACGGGTGCTCCGGCGCGAGGCGGTAGTCCAGGGAGAGCACGCGTACGTCGGCCCGTTCGGCCATGAACCTGCAGATCGCGTCGTACCCGTCGAGGTCGCCGTACATCATCCCGCCGCCGTGGATGAAGACCAGCATCGGCCAGTCCTGCAAGGGCGAATCGACCTGGCGGCGCGGAACGTAGAACCGTGCCGGGATAGGACCGTCGCCTCCGGGCACCTCGAGGTCTCGCGTCTCGCCGATCGGCTCGCGGCCGCCGACGAGCATCGCCTGACGCCGGATCACCTTCCTCGCCTCGGGCATCGGTAGCGTCTCGGGGGCCGGCTCCCGCAGCACTCTCTGCAGCCGCAGAATCAGCTGGGTGTGCGGGTCGAGGCTCTGCCCGTCCAGCACCACCGGCCTTCCCGCCAACCTCCGTGCGACCACCGACGGGAGCCCGAGCACAGCCCGGACCACCTGCTGCTCGACTTTCTCCACCGCAGACTCCACCGCAGACGACATGCGGGCGAACCTACTACCCGGTAGAAGGACGGGCTTCGCTACCCGCCCTGCGCGCGGAGTGTCACGATGGACCAATGACCCGAGACTCCGGCACCCCCAACCCGCTCCCGGCGACGGTCGGGGGCTCCGTCGATGACGGCCCCGGTGACCCGGCGCTGCGCGTGGTGAGCGGCGACTCCTTCGACATCGAGCCGCCTTACGAGCCGGAGCTCGACGACCTCCTCGCCGACCGCTTCCTCGACCGCGAGCTGTCCTGGCTGCACTTCAACAAGCGCGTGCTCGAGCTGGCCGAGGACCCCAATCTGCCGCTGCTCGAGCGGGTCCGGTTCCTGGCGATCTTCACCTCGAACCTGGACGAGTTCTTCATGGTCCGGGTGGCCGGCCTGAAGCGCCGGATCGCCGCCGGGGTCGCCGTACGCGCAGCCTCCGGTCTGCTGCCACGCGAGGTGCTCGAGCAGATCTGGAGTACGACGAACGAGCTCATGCAACGCCAGGCGGAGCTGTTCCGGGACGTCATCGTGCCTGAGCTCGCCAAGGAAGAGATCGAGCTGCTGCGGTGGTCCGACCTCGACCGCGACGAGCAGAAGCAGATGAAGAAGCTGTTCAAGGAGCGAGTGTTCCCGGTGCTCACGCCGCTGGCGGTGGACCCGGCGCACCCGTTCCCCTACATCTCCGGACTGTCGCTGAACCTGGCCGTCCTGGTGCGGAACCCCAAGACCAAGAAGGAGCACTTCGCCCGGGTGAAGGTGCCGCCGATCTTCGCGCGGTTCGTGCCCGTCGGCGAGCAGCGGTTCGTCCCGCTCGAAGACGTGATCGCCGAACACCTGAAGCTGCTCTTCCCCGGCATGCAGGTGATCGCCGTACACACCTTCCGCGTCACCCGCAACGAGGACCTCGAGGTGGAGGAGGACGACGCCGAGAACCTCCTGGCCGCGCTGGAGAAGGAGCTGCTGCGTCGCCGATTCGGTCCGCCGGTCCGGCTCGAGGTGGAGGAGAACATCGACGAGCACATCCTCGAGCTGCTGATCTCCGAGCTCGGGGTGTCCGCCGCCGAGGTGTACCGCATCCCCGGGCCGCTGGACCTGCGCGGCCTGCTCACCATCGCCGACATCGACCGCGCCGAGCTGAAGTACCCGGCGTTCGTGCCGTCGACCCACACCGCCCTGGCCGAGGTGGAGTCCGCCTCCCCGGTGGACGTGTTCTCC
Source organism: Nocardioidaceae bacterium (assembly GCA_041606495.1). Taxonomy (GTDB): domain Bacteria; phylum Actinomycetota; class Actinomycetes; order Propionibacteriales; family Nocardioidaceae; genus Nocardioides_C. The sequence goes on along the minus strand of JBFIWG010000053.1, from coordinate 12,188 downwards.
TCGCTGCAGCGGCGCGACGTCCTGCTGCACCACCCCTACGACTCGTTCTCCACCTCGGTGCAGCGGTTCATCGAGCAGGCCGCCGCGGACCCGCATGTGCTGGCGATCAAGCAGACGCTGTACCGCACCTCCGGCGACTCCCCGATCATCGATGCGCTGATCGACGCCGCCGAGTCCGGCAAGCAGGTGCTGGTCCTGGTCGAGATCAAGGCCCGCTTCGACGAGCAGGCCAACATTCGCTGGGCCCGCAAGCTCGAGCACGCCGGCTGCCATGTGGTCTACGGGCTGGTCGGGCTGAAGACGCACTGCAAGCTGGCGATGGTCGTGCGCGACGAGCCGGACGGCATCCGCCGCTACGCCCACATCGGCACCGGCAACTACAACCCCAAGACCGCCCGCTACTACGAGGACTTCGGCCTGCTGACGTCGAACCCGGAGATCGGCGAGGACATCGCCAACCTGTTCAACAACCTCTCCGGGTTCTCCCGGCACGGCGACTACCAGCACCTGCTCGTGGCACCCGACACCGGCCGCGACGGGCTGATCACCCGGATCCGCCGCGAGGTCGAGAACCAGCAGGGCGGCCAGCCCGCGCGGATCCGGATCAAGGCCAACTCGATCGTGGACGAGGCGATCATCGACGAGCTGTACCGCGCCTCCCAGGCCGGTGTGCCCGTCGACCTGCTCACGCGCGGCATCTGCGCCGCCCGGCCGGGTGTCCCGGACCTGTCCGAGAACATGCGGGTGCGCTCCATCCTGGGTCGCTTCCTCGAGCACAGCCGGATCTTCTGGTTCGAGAACGCCGGCACTCCCGAGGCGTGGATCGGCTCGGCCGACCTCATGCACCGCAACCTCGACCGACGGATCGAGGCGCTGGTACGGCTGCCCGGTGAGGCACTGGTCGCCGAGGTCGGCCGCCTCCTCGACATGGCGTTCGACGAAGGTACGGCGTCGTGGTGGCTGCAGCCCTCTGGTGAGTGGGAGCGCCATCACCTGGACGAGAGCGGCTCGCCCTTGCGCGACATGCAGGAGGTCCTGGTCGCGACGAAGCGCCGCCGTCGTACCTCCACCTGACCCGTCCACGCTTGGCTCATCGTTCAGACAACGCGGCACCAGGTAGTTCGTGAGCAGATGGCTCCACGGACGCGGCCAGGCGACCATCTGCTCACGAACTAAACCGCGGCGGTCACGCGATTGCCCTGTGGACGACACCCCGCACCAGCCGACACTCCGGCATGGTCGAGTGATGCCGCTGCACAAGTGGAACCCTGTTTGCCGGTCGCCACGGGAGCTCGTACGCCCCGTGCCGGTCGACCCATCCGGCGTCAACGGCCCCACTCGTGGGCAGGCGCGCGGCTCAAGGTGGCGTTCGTCGTCGTACGGGCTGTACGTACCGGCCTCGGTGGACCAGGACCTGCCAGAGCAGCGCATCGTGGAGCAAGCGGCTCGGCTCGCCGGCGGTGGCGCCGTGACTGGGTGGGCAGCATGTCGACTGCACGGCGCGGCTTTCTTCGACGGCCTCGAGCCGGACGGCAGGACCAGAATCCCGGTGCCGCTCTGCGTGGGACCTCGCAACCAGCTCGCCGAGTCCGCCGCGTGCACCGTGTCGCGTGAGCAGCTGACCGACCACGAGATCGTGGTCCGGCACGGCATCCCCTGCACGCGGCCCCAACGTGCACTGTTCGACGAGATGCGGCGCTGTCCCGAAGGGCGCGAGGCCGTCGTGGCGATGGACATGATGGCCGCTGCCGAGCTGGTGTCGATAGAGCAGATGCGCGCCTACGTCGCCATGCGCCCAGGGTGGAAGAACGTCCAGCAGGTACGTCAGGCGCTCTCATTGGCCAGCGAGTACAGCCGGTCGCCGAACGAGACCAGAATGCGGTTGATCTGGCGGCTCGATGCAGGCCTCCCCGCTCCGAGGGTGAACCAGCCGATTTTCGACATGCGCGGTCGACTCCTCGGCATCGCTGATCTGCTCGACCCGGTCGCCGGGGTGGTCGGGGAGTACGACGGAGCAGACCACCGCTCCGCGGCCAGGCACAGCAGCGATGTGGATCGCGAGGATCGGTTCCGTCGCCATGTCCTGGAGGTCTTCCGCGTCACAGGACCGGACCTGCCCGACGTACCCCTGGTCGTGTCCCGGATGAGGTCAGCGCGCTCCCGCGCTAGGTGGTTGCCTCAGGGGAAAGCGCCCTGGACGACGACACCGCCGGCGCACTGGGAGTTTCAGCCGTGCCTGGACGAGCTGCTCGAGATGCGCAGGGTCAAGGCCGAGATGTACGACGAGCAGGCCCGTCTGGCTGGCGAGATGTGAGCAGATGGCTGTCCCGAGCCGCCGGATGGAGCCATCTGCTCACGAACTACCCGGCCCACCCGCCGCGAAGCCCGGCCGGTGCGGCGGGGGGTCAGCAGGTGGCGAAGAGGACGGGGCCCTGGGACAGGTCGCTGAGCAGGGCCTGGTCCGGGGACGTGGGCTCCAGGTCGAGCACGACCTCCTCGTCGCTGGACCGGCCCTCCGAAACCGTGAACCGGTCGGTGAACTCGCCGCCCTGACCGACCGCCTCACCGGAAGCCAGCTCCACCCGCGGCTCGAGGTTGGCCGCGGCCTGCTCGGAGGTCTCGAAGTGCATGCCCACCGTCAGGGACCGGTCCGGAGCCATTGCCATCACTACACCGGAGAGCGGGCTGACCCCGCCGGCTGACTCGACCAGCTCCTCCGCGCGGGCACCGTCCTCGGCATCAGCCGAGGACATGCTCAGCGCCTCGCAGGCGAAGTCGGAGGCGAAGAGCACCGCGGACGCCGGCTCGATCACCTGCTCCGCCAGCGCCGACACCCCGTCCGCGTCCTCGAGCAGCGAGTCCGCGGAGCCGGTCACCACCGAAGCAGCCGAGGAGGCGTAGGACGCGTTGTCGGACAGCAGCACCATCTGCTCGTCCGGGAGCACCACGACGTTCTGCATCACCGGCGTCAGGGAGCTGTCGATGCTGGCGATCAGGTCGACCGTCCCCTCCCAGACGCCTTCGTCGTCAGCAGGAGGGGTGTAGCCGAGCCGGCGCAGGTTGCGCTCGATCTGGCCCATGTCGACCGCGTGGTCGAACTGCAGGACCGCGACCGCTCCCTCCCGGGACTGCCCGAACACCTCCCAGGATGCATCCAGCGGCGAGAACCCGTAGCTACGCGCCAGGGCGTACGTCGCGTCGGCCACCGCCGAGGTCGAGGTGAGGTCCTGGTCGTAGGCGCGGCTCAGGAACTGGTCCACGGCGCGCGAGGACGCAGAGGTGTCCAGCGTCGCGCTGTCGGTCATCGACCGGACCCGCTCCCAGTCGGTGTACGTCGCCCGCAGCGTCGAGGCTGGCAGCGAGGCCAGCGCCTGTTCGTAGTCGGTGCGCTGCACGGCCTGCCAGGCTGCGAACGCACTGCCCAGAGCACCGACCAGGCCGACGAGCAGCAGGATGCTCACCAGGAGTCGTCTCGACACGTGTGGTTTGCCCTTTCTTCGCCGATGGTGATGTGAGACTAGCCGTATGCCTGGAGCAGCCGAGATCGTCTCCGCCGGAGCGGTCGTCGCCCGCAAGAAGAAGTCCGGCCGGCAGGTTTTGCTGGTGCACCGGCCGAAGTACGACGACTGGTCGTTCCCCAAGGGCAAGCTCGACCCAGGCGAGCACGTGGTCAGCGCCGCGGTGCGCGAGGTGGCCGAGGAGACCGGGCTCGACATCCGGCTCGGCCCCCCGCTGAGCACGCAGCGCTACACCACCAACCACGGCGACCCGAAGATCAAGGACGTCCACTACTGGGTCGGCCGGCTGGTCAACGGCGACGACATCTCGTCGTACAAGCCGAACAACGAGATCGACAAGGTCGAGTGGGTCCCGGTCGAGGAGGCGCCGGACCGGCTCACCTACGACTACGACCGCGACACCCTCACCGAGTGGGAGCAGTGGCGCAAGCAGACGTACCCGCTGGTGATCCTGCGCCACAGCAGGGCCCGCTCGCGAAAGTCGTGGCGCGGCGACGACCGAGAGCGCACGCTCACCAAGGCAGGAGAGCTCCAGTCGGAGCTGGCCGTGCCGCTGCTCGGGGCGTACGGCGTCGAGCGGCTGGTGAGCTCGAGCAGCCGACGTTGCTGGACCACGCTGTCGCCGTACGCCGATGTCAGCGGCCACGAGCTCGAGGTCACCGACGAGCTGTCCGAGGAGGATGCCACGCCCCAGACAGTCGAGAAGGAGGTGCAGCGGCTGCTCGGTCTCAAGGAGGCCGCGGTGCTGTGCACGCACCGGCCGGTGCTGCCGTGGGTCTTCGAGTCGCTCGGCCTGGAGCCGCGGCCCCTGGAGCCGGGTGCGCTGTTCGTCGCTCACCACCGGCAGGGCAAGGTGGTTGTGACCGAGCATCACGACGTCGCATTCCGCTGAAAAGTGAAGAAACCGGCGTTTTACTTCATTTCGGGCAGTACCGGAAGGCGTAGCCGGACCTGTTCACGTGACTGCCGTCTCATATCCGTCATCTTGTGACCACCTGGCCGAAAACCGTTCACCTTGCGTTCACCCAGGCCCGCGCATCGCTTCACCTGGGGTACCTACCTTCGAACATGTCCTGATACCGCCACCCCCTGCGCGGTACCCCTGAACACAGGAGAACTCGAAGTGAACCGCACTTCTTTCCGCCGAGCTGCCGCCCCGACCATCGCGGCGCTGGCTCTCGGCCTCGGCCTCTCGGCCTGCGGCGCAGCGAACGAGGGAAACACCGGTAACACCGACGCGACCATCGAGGGCCTCAGCGGCACTGTGAACGGCGCTGGTGCCAGCTCGCAGGAGGCCGCGATGGCCGCCTGGCAGGCCGGCTTCCAGACCGCCAACCCCGACGTCACGGTGAACTACGACCCCGTCGGCTCCGGCGGTGGCCGCGAGCAGTTCATCGCCGGCGGTGTTGCCTTCGCCGGTTCCGATGCCTTCCTCGACGACGAGGAGGGCGAGCTGAACGGCGCCAAGAAGCGCTGCAACGGCACCGACCCGATCGAGGTCCCGAACTACGTCAGCCCGATCGCGGTCATCTACAACCTCGAGGGCGTCGACAACCTGCAGCTCTCCCCCGAGGTCCTCTCCGAGATCTTCGACGGCAAGATCACCAAGTGGAACGACCCGAAGATCGCCGCCGACAACCCCGACGCCGATCTGCCGGCCGAGACCATCACCCCGGTCCACCGCGCTGACGACTCCGGTACGACGGACAACTTCACCGACTACCTGGCCCAGGCCGGCAACTGGCCGCACGAGCCCGAGGGCGTCTGGCCGACCAAGTCCGGTGAGGCCGCTCAGGGCACGTCCGGCGTGGTCGCCGCGGTCCGCAACGGTGCCGGCGCCATCGGCTACGCGGACGCCAGCCAGGCCGGCAAGCTCGGTGTCGCCGAGGTCAAGGTCGGTGAGGACTTCGTGGGCCCGACCGCCGAGGCCGCAGCCAAGGTGCTCGAGGTCTCCCCGCGCGTCGAGGGTCGCTCCGACGTCGACATGGCCTTCGAGCTCGACCGCGCCACCGCCGAGTCCGGCGCCTACCCGATCGTGCTCACGTCCTACCTGATCGCCTGCCAGACCTACGACGACCAGGAGACCGCTGACCTGGTCAAGGGCTTCCTGGGCTACGTTGTGAGCGAGGACGGCCAGCAGGCCGCGGCTGAGTCTGCGGGAGCTGCGCCGCTCCCCTCTTCCCTCCAGGAAGAGGCACTTGGCATCATCGAGAAGATCTCGGCGAAGAGCTGAGCTTGTACACGAGCCTCGGGGGCCCGCACCACTGCCACACCGGCGGTGCGGGCCTCCTTCGGCGTTTGCTCACCAGCAGTGCTGGAGAGGCTCGTCCTGAACACCCCGGGCCCCGGCCCGACCACGGAAAGAGGAGCTAGGTGTCCGCGACAGTAACGACCAGAAAGCCCAGGCAGCGCCGGGGCGACCTGGTCTTTTCTGCAACGGCGAAGACGGCCGCCATGACGATCCTGGTGGCGCTCGCCGGCGTCGCAGTCTTCCTGACCCTCGAGGGCCTGCCTGCTCTGCAGGCACCCCCGGGCAAGCTGGGCGGCGCGACCAACATCGTCACCTACGTCTGGCCGCTGGTCTTCGGAACCCTGCTGGCCGCCGTGATCGCGCTGGTCATCGCCACGCCCCTCTCGCTGGGCGTCGCGCTGGTGATCTCGCACTACGCCCCGCGTCGGCTCTCCAAGACGTTGGGCTACGTGATCGACCTGCTGGCCGCCGTACCCAGCGTGGTCTACGGCCTCTGGGGCGCGCTCTACCTCGGACCGCAGCTGGTCCCGGTCTACCGGTGGTTGGAGAACAACGCAGGATGGGTGCCGTTCTTCAACGGACCCGCCTCGACCACCGGGAAGACGATCCTCACCGCCGGCATCGTGCTGTCGATCATGGCGCTGCCGATCATCACCGCGATCACCCGCGAGATCTTCGCGCAGACCCCGGTCCTCAACCAGGAGGCCGCACTCGCGCTCGGCGCCACGCGCTGGGAGATGATCCGGCTGGCGGTCTTCCCCTACGGACGTTCCGGCATCGTCTCCGCGGTCATGCTCGGCCTCGGCCGCGCGCTCGGTGAGACCATGGCGGTCGCGATGGTGCTGTCGGCCAGCGGCGTGATCACCTTCAACCTGATCAGCAGCACCAACCCGTCCACGATCGCGGCGAACATCGCCCTGCAGTTCCCTGAGGCCACCGGCCTCGGCGTGAACGCCCTTATCGCCAGCGGCCTGGTGCTCTTCGTGATCACGTTCGCGGTGAACTTCATCGCGCGTGCGATCGTCGCCCGAAGCCAGAAGGGACTCGTGTGATGAGTGACCTGAACACCACCACAACGGCCCCGGACAGGCACGAGACCCCCGAGGACCTCCGCAGACACATCCCGCTCTCCCACGCGCGGCTGCCGCGCTGGGCGCCCGCCCTGGTCGCTGCCGTCGCCGCCGCGGCCGCAGGCCTGATCTCGATGACCCTCGGCTGGGGACCCGTCGGTTGGGTGATCAGCGCCGTGGTGCTCTACGCCGTCGCGCTGCCGACCTGGTCGCGTGCGGTCGAGAACTCCCGCGCGGCCAAGGACCGCTTCGTCACAACCGTGGTCTGGGTCTTCTTCGGCATTGCGCTCGTGCCGCTGATCTCCCTGGTCTGGGTCGTGGTCAGCAAGGGTGCGCCGGTCCTCAGCGCCGAGTTCCTCACCTACTCGATGCGCAACGTCGTCGGTGAAGGCGGCGGCATCTACCACGCCATCATGGGCACGATGCTGGTCACCGCAGCGGCGGCCGTGATCTCGATCCCGGTCGGCCTGCTCACCGCGATCTACCTCGTCGAGTACGGCGTCAAGAGCCGGATGGCCCGCACGATCACGTTCCTCGTCGACGTGATGACCGGTATCCCGTCGATCGTGGCCGGCCTCTTCGCCTACGCGCTCTTCGTGCTGTTCTTCGGTGAGGGCATCCGGTTGGGCTTCGGCGGCGCGATCGCCCTGTCCCTGCTGATGATCCCGATCGTCGTACGCTCCTGCGAGGAGATGCTCAAGCTCGTGCCGAACGAGCTGCGGGAGGCGGCGTACGCGCTCGGCGTCCCGAAGTGGCGCACGATCGTCAAGGTCGTCCTGCCGACATCGCTGGCCGGCATCATCACCGGTGTCACTCTGGCGATCGCCCGGGTGATCGGCGAGACCGCGCCGCTGCTGATCATCGCCGGCTCCACCGACTCGGTGAACATGAACCTGTTCGGCGAGCGGATGATGACCCTGCCGGTCTACATCTACTACTCCTACACGCAGCCGGGTGTGCCTCCGGAGTTCGGCATCGAACGAGCCTGGGGAGCCGCCCTCGTCCTGATCATCATCGTGATGACGCTCAACCTGCTGGCCCGCGCCGTCGGGCGCTACTTCGCACCCAAGACCGGTCGCTGACCAAAGAGAGAACACTGTTATGGCTAAGAGCATCGACGTCTCCGACCTCGACATCTACTACGGCGACTTCCTCGCCGTCGAGGGTGTCTCCATGACCATCCCGGCCCGTTCGGTGACCGCACTGATCGGTCCGTCCGGCTGTGGCAAGTCGACCTTCCTCCGGTCGCTGAACCGGATGCATGAGGTGATCCCCGGCGCCCGCGTCGAGGGCAAGGTCGTCATCGACGGCCAGGAGCTGTACGGCCCCGACATCGACCCGGTCGAGGTACGCCGCCAGATCGGCATGGTCTTTCAGCGCCCGAACCCGTTCCCGACGATGTCGATCTACGAGAACGTGCTCGCGGGGTCGCGGCTGAACGCCAAGCGCATGAAGCGGGACGAGGCCGACTCGATCGTGGAGCGGTCCCTGCGCGGCGCGAACCTGTGGGAGGAGGTCAAGGACCGCCTCAACAAGCCCGGTTCCGGCCTCTCCGGTGGTCAGCAGCAGCGACTGTGCATCGCCCGCGCGATCGCGGTCGAGCCGCAGGTGCTGCTCATGGACGAGCCCTGCTCGGCGCTGGACCCGATCTCCACCAGCGCGATCGAGGACCTGATCCACGAGCTGAAGACCAACTACACGATCGTGATCGTCACCCACAACATGCAGCAGGCCGCCCGGGTCTCGGAGGACACCGCGTTCTTCAACCTGGCCGGTGCCGGCAAGCCGGGCCGCCTGGTGGAGATGAACTCGACGCGGAAGATCTTCTCCAACCCCGACGAGGACTCCACCGAGGCCTACATCTCCGGCCGCTTCGGCTAACCCGTTGAGCCGGGGGTTCTGCCCCGTTCAGCCGGGGGTTCTGCTGTCGGCTGCGAGCAGCGCGGCGCTCCCGACCAAGCCGGCGACGGCCACCCCGAGCAGCACCAGCGTGTAGCTCCCGGTGACCGTCCGGACGACGCCGGCCAGCACCGGCCCGGCCACCCGCGCGGCAGTCAGGGCGAGCCCGATCAGCGCCGACAGGGTGGCGTACTGATCGGTGCCGTAGCGCGCGGCGACCATGGCCGGCCGGGCGATCGTCCCGACTCCGAAGCCGAGTCCGAACAGCGCCACGAACACCGCCGCCGCGACAGCGCTCGACGGTGCGAGCAGGAGTACGACGGCCGCGAGCCCCTGCACCGCGAACATCGCGGCCGTCACCTGCCCCAACGGCAGCCGCGAAACGAGCCCGGTCACGACCAGCCGGCCGGTCACGCTGAGCACGCCGAGCGCGCCCGTCGTACCTGCCGCAAAGGCAACCGAGTGACCGTGCTCGCGCAGGAACGGGAACAGGTGGACCGCGACGACGACCACTACGAGGGCGTTGGCCGCGAAGGCGATCGTCAACCACCGGAACCCGCTGCCGGTCACGGCTTGTCGGGCAGATGTGCGGACCGGGGCCGGCCGGCGTGGGTCGGCGCGGCCATCGGGACCCAGGCCGAGGTCGCCGGGATCACGGCGCAGGACGAGGGCATGCGGCAGGACCGTTGTTGCGGCCAGGACGAGGGCCAGCACCAGCAGCGCGTCGCGCCACCCGATCGCTGCTTCGAGGTAGGCCGCCGTGGGGACGAACACCGTCGACGCGAACCCCGCCACGACCGTGACTGCGAGCAACGCACGGCCGCGGTGTTGCTCGAACCAACGGACAAGAACGGCGAACGCGGGCTCGTAGAGGACCATCGCCGAGACTGCGCCGATGGCTGCGAAGACGAGGTACAGCTGCCAGCCCGTCCGCACCTGCGACCAGGCCACGACGAGAAGCGCCGCGGCGACCGAGCCGCTGGTCATGAGGCCCCGGGCACCGTGCCGGTCCAGCCAGCGGCCGACGATGACGGCGCTCAGCCCGGCTACCAGCACGGAGGTCGAAAACGCTCCGGAGACGACCGCGGCCGACAGCCCGAGGTCGCGCTGCATGGGCACCAGGAAGACCGCGAACGCGTAGTACAGGATCCCCCAGCTCACGGTCTCGGTGACCGCGAGCACACCGACGATTCGCCAGCCGTAGAAGACCTTCGGGGCGCGCGCGAGCGTCTCGGTCATCCGCAGCAGGCCGCCGAGACCACCTGCAGCTCAGCGCTGCTCGGTGATGAAAGACCCGTCGCGAAACCGACCGAGCAGACCCCGGTCTCCGGCAGCTCCAGCCGCACGTCATCCGCGGCCGCGAGATCCCCGGCGAGGGCGGCGGCCACGGATCGCACCTGCTCGTTGCCGGTCGCGATCAGGAACGTCGGCGCCCTGCCGTAGGACTTCATCCCGACGATGAAGAACCCGGGCTCGGGCTGGGCAAGCTCGCGGTGTCCGTGGGGCGGGACGGTGCCGCACGAGTGGAGCTGCGGGTCGATCAGCGGTGCCAGCGCGGTCGGCGCCTCGAGGCCCGGGTCCAGGTCGAGCCGCAGCTCCGACAGCATCGACAGGTCCGGCCGGAACCCGGTGGCGGCCGCGATGTTGTGGATCCCTCGTAGCGCGCGCGGTCCGCCGTCCGTCGTACCCACGACGGCGGCGGTGTCCTCGACAACCTCGACCTCCGCGATGGAGAAGCCGGTGACCAAGGTGATCCGCCCCGAGTCGACCAGCGCCTGCATCTCGGTCCCGAGCCGGCCGCGCGCCTCGAGCTGGTCGGCCACGCCGCCGCCGTACAACCTGTCAGGCGATCCAGCCCTGATAGCCCAGACGATCTCGGTGTCCGGCTCCTGCTCGGCCAGGGCGGCGAGGTTCAGCAGGGTGTTGGCTGCCGAGTGCCCGAGACCGACGACGAGGGTACGGCGGCCGGCGAACCGTTCGCGGTCGCGACCGAGGACGTCCGGCAGCGGACCGACCATGACCTGGCTGGCCTCTCGCTCCCCGATCGCTGGCAACCCGGATGCGCCGAGCGGGTTGGGCTGCTCCCAGGTACCGGAGGCGTCGATCACCGCTCGCGCCAGGACGTCGCGGACCGCTCCGGCGTCTTCGGCGATCCGGACCACGAACGGCCGGTCACCGCGCCCGGTAGTCCTGCTCTTGTCGAGGCCGGACCTGGAGACGGCGATGACGCGGGAGCCGGTGTGCACGGTCTCGGATCCGAGGGCGGCGGCCAACGGGCGAAGGTACTGCTCCACGATCTCGGCGCCGGTGGGCGGACCACCCGCGGGACTGGTCCAGCCGGTCGGCACGAGGAGCTTCTCGGCAGCACCGTCGACGATGTACTGCCACGGCGTGAAGGTGCGGATGTGGCCCCACTCGAGCATGGCGGCGCCGACCTCCGGGCCCGCCTCGAGCACCAGCGGCTCCAGGCCGACCTCGCGCAGGTGAGCCGCTGCGGCTAGCCCGATCGGACCCGCGCCGATCACGACGACAGGGAGTTGAGGTGCAGCCATGAGAGCCTCCGGAACGAGTTATTTGATGGATGTCGAATAACTGAAGAGTAGAACCTCTTTGATATTTGTCAAGAAGGTTCTACGATCGAGCCATGCCCAAGCCGCTTCCCCTGCTCGAGGACACCTCGCCGATCTGCTGCGCACCGCTGAGCGCGAGTGCCGGGATGATTGCGGCCGAGGACGCCCTTGGTCTGGCGCGACGGCTCAAGGCGCTCGGCGATCCGACCCGGATCCAGCTGGTGTCGATGCTGCTGAGCCAGCCCGGCCTCGAGGCGTGCACCTGCGACCTCGCGCCGGCGGTGGGCCTTTCCGAGCCGACCGTGAGCCACCACCTGAAGCAGCTGCTCGACGTGGGGCTGGTGTCCAAGGAGCGCCGGGGGATGAACGTGTACTACCGGGTGATCCCCGAGGCGGTCAGTGCCATCGCCCGGGTTCTGACCCTCACCCCCCGTTGAGCCGGGGCTTCTGCCCCGTTGAGCCGGGCCTTCCGCCCCGTTGAGCCGGGGTTTCTGCCCCGTTGAGCCGGGGTTTCTGCCCCGTTGACCCGCGAGTTGTGCCGGGCTAGCCAGAGGTTGTGGCGCAAGAGGGCCACAGCCCCGGCATGATGATCGCCCGTCGTACGACGGTCCGGGTAGCCAGTTCGCTAGTGAGCAGATGGTCGCCCACCCGCCGAGACAACAACCATTCGCTCACGTCGTACCCAGACGCCGTGGCAGAACCCGCGGCTCAACACCGCCGAACCCCCGGCTCAACACCGCAGAACCCGCGGCTCAACACCGCAGAACCCGCGGCTCAACCCGGCAGAAGTCGCGGCTCAACGGGGCAGAACCCGCGGCTCAACGAGGGAGGGGTCGGTCAGGCGCGCTTCTGCTGCTCAGGAATGGTCGTGTGCGGCCCG
>JBFIWG010000052.1:0-14056 GCA_041606495.1 Nocardioidaceae bacterium | reverse complement strand
GACCGCGATACCCGCGAGAAGGTAGACGAGGTAGACGCCGAGGGTCTGACTGGAGACCCCGAACTTGTGCAGAACGGTGAGTACGCCGAACGCGGTGACCGCCATCGCCGGCCACGACGAGGTCAGGACACGGCGGACAACCATGGACGCACCTTAGGAGGGATGGCCGGTTCAGGCCTCGACTGGCGCGCCGGTGCGGCGTCGTGGGATGTCGCGGCGCTCGAGCAGGCCGATCAGGTAGTCGCCGTACCCGCTCTTGCGGAAGGCCTCGGCCCGGTCGAGGAGCTCGTCGTCGTCGAGGAACCCCTGACGCCAGGCCACCTCCTCGGGCGAACCGATCTTGAGGCCCTGTCGGCTCTCCACGGTGCGGATGAAGTTGCTCGCGTCGTTGAGCGAGTCGAAGGTGCCGGTGTCGAGCCAGGCGGTGCCGCGGGCCAGCACGTGCACGTGCAGGTCACCGCGCTCGAGATAGGCCCGGTTGATGTCGGTGATCTCGTACTCGCCGCGGGGCGAGGGCTTGAGGTCCTGGGCGATGCCGACCACGTCGTTGTCGTAGAAGTACAGCCCGGGGACCGCGTAGTTGCTGCGCGGCTGCTCGGGCTTCTCCTCCAGCGAGAGCGCCCGGCCCTCGCTGTCGAACTCCACGACGCCGTACGCCCGGGGCTCGTCGACCCAGTACGCGAAGACCGCGGCTCCGTCGAGCTGGGCGAACCGCTCGAGCTGGAGACCGAGCCCCTGCCCGTAGAAGATGTTGTCGCCGAGCACGAGGGCGCAGCGCTCGTCGCCGATGAAGTCGGCACCGATGGTGAACGCCTGCGCCAGCCCCCTGGGCTCGGGCTGCTGGGCATAGGCGAAGGAGACCCCGAACCGCGAGCCGTCACCGAGCAGCCGCTCGAAGCCTTCGGCCTCGTGCGGGGTGGTGATCACCAGGATGTCCCGGATGCCGGCGAGCATGAGGGTCGACAACGGGTAGTAGATCATCGGCTTGTCGTAGACCGGCATCAGCTGCTTGCTGATGCCGAGCGTGATGGGGTGAAGCCGGGTTCCTGCGCCCCCGGCCAGGATGATGCCTCGCATGGCACAGGAGTATGACAGTCGCTGGCGCGAGCTCAGCCCAAGACCTTGTAGACCACGTAGTTCTGGTTGCGGAACCGGATCTCGAGCAGGTCGCTGTTCCGCAGCCCCACGAGGTCGGCCTCGTACTTCTTGCTGACGAAGAGCCAGTCCGCCCCATAGGTGTCGCGGAGCCTGCTGATGGACTCGTCTGACGGATCGGTGAACGCGGCGTCGTTGATGGCCAGCCGCTCCGGGTCCGGAATCGGCTTGTAGGCGTTGCGGACGTCGTCTGAGGCGCCGGAGTTCGTGGCGGCGGTGTAGCCCCAGCCTTCGACCACGCTGCGGCGCTCGGTGTAGGCGGTCACCCAGAAGCTGCGGTTGTCGCAGCGGCGTACCTTGGGGTCGGCGCAGTGCACGTTGGTGGCCACGATGTCGCCCGTCGGTGAGTTGTCCCGGATGTACGTAGCCGCCGCAACCCCGCCGCCGGCGAACAGGATCCGACCGACCCCGTCCGCACCACCCGCGGGGTAGTAGACCAGAGGCTTGCCCGAGGCAGCGTCGTAGACGTTGTCGACGACCGTGACGGTGCCGAGTCCGAGCACCGCCGAGAGCAGCAGCACGAGGCCCGCCCGTGGGACGCCCGGGAGGAAGTGGGTGACCAGCCGGACGACCAGCCAGACTGCGACCAGCACCCAGGGTGCGAGCACGGTGAGCAGCATGCTGTCGGGGGTGGCCGGGGTGTCCTGCCCAGCGGGGGCGACGTAGCTGGACAGCGCGAACGCGCCGATCCCGGCGGCAGCGACCAGGCCGAGGAGCCCGACTGCCTTGCGGGCGGTGAGCGGGTTCGGCAGCAGGCAGGCCAGGCCCCAGGCCGACATGATCACCAGCAGCTCGGTCACCGAGCGGCTGAACCACAGCTGGCTCAGACCGGTCCGGAAGAACACGAGCGGCACGGTGATCCCCGCCGGGATGGAGACCCAGAGGAAGACCGCGCGGGGATCGATCAGCTTCTTCTTCAGCCCGACCATCCCGACGCCGTACAGCAACCAGGCGGTGAGCAGGGTCAGCGTCATCAGCTGGAAGTTGCGGTCGGTGAGCGGGAGCCCGGAACGGTCCAGCGCCACCTCGACCGTCTCGAACGGGGAGACCGCCATCGCTCCGGTCTGGCCGCCGAAGAGGACGATCTGGGCGAAGGCTGCGACCGCGATGAGCAGCGCGACCAGCGCGGTCGCCGCCCGGTCGATCCGGCGGGTGACGAGGAGCTGGATGAACCAGGCGCCGATCGCGCCGCAGACGAAGATCGGCATGAACGTCGCCTTGGCGCCGGACAGCCCGAGCAGGGCCAGGATCAACGCCAGCCAGGTCAGCCGACCGGCGGCACGCCGCGGGTGCAGCACCTCGAGTATCAGCATCACGGCTGGCATCGAGACCATCACGCCGTAGGCCTGCGACGGGCTGGAGATGAACCGGATGGAGAGGTAGGGGTCCAGGAAGTCGTCGGAGGGGTGTTCCGGACCCAGGAGGTGGTAGGCCCCGACGACCATCAGGCCGCCCGCGATCACCGCTGCGACCGGTCGGCGGGTGAGCCGCAGGACGACCGCGGCGACACCGAGCACTGCCCCGACCAGCGCGAGGGTCGGCAGGAGGAAGCGCAGCATGAGGACGGAGTCGAGCGTGGTCGCCGCATGCGAGGCAGCCAGCTGGGCGTGCACGAACCAGTGGTAGTCGAGCCGCGTGTCGAGCAGGAACGGGATCTGGGGAGGGAACCGGTTCCCCACGTCCGCGATCAGTGCCTGGTGGAAGGTCTCGTCGATGCTCGGGGTCTGGTTCGGCGCCAGCCACAGCGGACGAACCGGGAAGGCGTTGCGACCGAGCCAGAAGACGCCGTACGCCGAGACCAGGGCCAGCGCCCAGGCCGCGCGGAAGTCGAGCCGTCCGGTCGGGAGCTTCCAGGCGCGGCGGCCGACGGGGGACACACTCACCACGGCTGCGACGACCGGGGGCACGACAAGCAGGAGGGGTACGCCGGTGGCCACCCCCACCAGGAAGAAGGGCAGCTGAAGGCCGAAGCCGAAGATCGTGCCGAGGGTCAGGTTCTCGAACCAGGTCGGTGGGTCCTCGTCAACGTGCAACCGCTGCAGCAGGAGCCGCCAGGCGAGCACGCCGGGGAAGGCGATGCCGACCAGGAGGTACCCGGCAAAGCGGGCCAGGGACTCGCCGGGGACATCGTGCTGGAGCAGGACAGAGGAGATGGCGACCGCCCCGGCCAAAACGGCCGGCCATGAAGAGGTCAGGACCCGCCGGACAAACATGGCCGAACCCTACCTCGGTGAACGTGCCGTCCATGGCCCTCCTCCCGTCTAGATCACCGGGACCTTTGCCCCCCTTTGGAAAGGCTTCCGGCAGTCTGTCGTGGCAACGACTGTCCAGCCTTTGCGCCATAAGCCAGACTGTGGGAATGGACTGGTACGTGAACGGGGACGTTCCTGGCTCGGTGAGCCAGCTGCGTCACGACATCGTGTCCTACCTCGAGCGCCACTCGGACACGAGTGAAGGCATCGATGAGGCCGAGCTCCTGGTGTCGGAAGTCACCGGCAACGCGGTGCGGCACGCCGGAGGACCGATCTGGGTGACGCTCTCCTGGCGCGAGGTGTTCCCGCAGCTGACCGTGCGCGACCTTGGCCCCGGCTTCGACCCTGCCGTGCTCGAACCTACCCCGCCCGACGAGCTCGTCCCGGACGTCTTGGCCGAAGGTGGCCGTGGGCTGTTCCTCATCACGCACCTGGCTCCGCAGCTCGAGGCGCACGGGCGCGAGGGTCAGGGCATGGTCATCTCGGTGGCGCTCCCGGTGAAACGGCACAAGGCCGTGGATCACGACCCGCCGCGGAACACTCAAGGCGCGCTGCCGGCGCTGAGCGAGGCAGGATCGGAGGGCGCCTTCGGGAAGGAGTCGTTCCTCCGCGCCCTCGTCGTCCAGCTGGCGAGGACCGTGGAGTTCCAGCACGGTCCGGACGCGGCCGACGAGGCAGTCGCTCAGGTCGGCACCGACGTCGGCGGGCAGATGGAGGAGGAGTTCCGCCTGGCCAGAGGGATCGTCGACGCGATGACGCCCGAGCAGATGGCCGAGTGCTACGTGCGGCTCAAGCACGCCATCGACGGCGGGTTCTACGTGATCGAGGTGAATGAGCACCGGATCGTGCTCGGCAACACCCGGTGTCCCTTCGGTGACGCCGTCAAGCTCGCCCCCTCCCTGTGCCGGATGACCTCGAGCGTCTTCGGTGGGATCGCGGCTCGCAACTCCACCGGCCCCATCGACGTGCTCCTGGAGGAGCGGATCGCCGTCGGCGACCCCGGCTGCCGGGTGATCGTCGCCCTGGATGGAATGGCCGGGATCGACACGACTATGGCGCACCGCTACAACCCGCCGTCCGACTGACTCGGCTCAGCTCTCGTCGGCGACTTTCTTGGCGGCCTTCTTCGCCCGGTGCTCGGCGATCCTGCGGCGGAGCTCCTCGCGGTCGAGCTCCTTCGCCCGCTCAGGGCTCGGGGCGGAGCCACCGTACGACTCGGGCAGCCACCACGAACCAGGAGGCTGCTCCTCGGCCGGGTAGGCCTTGATGGTCTGGTCGAGCAGCGCCGACAGCCGCGACCTGAGCTCGGCGGTCTCGGCGGCCGGGTCGGTGTCGGCAGGGTGCATCGGCTCGCCGACGCTGATCGCGACCGTCTTGCCGCGGGAGAAGTCCCGAGGGTGGTCCTTGGTCATCATCCGCTGAGTGCCCCACAAGATGACCGGGATCAGCGGTACGCCGGCCTCGGCGGCCATCCGGGTCGCCCCGGTCTTGATCTCCTTGATCTCCATGCTCCGGGAGATGGTGGCCTCCGGGAAGATCCCGACGATCTGGCCCTCGTCGAGGTAGCGCAGCGCCTCGTTGTAGGAGCCGATGCCCTCGCCGCGGTCCACCTCGATGTGGTGCAGCGACCGCATCAGCGGGCCGGTGTACTTGTGGTCGAACAGCTCCTTCTTCGCCATGAAGCGCACCAGCCGCTTGGCGGGCTGGGCCGCGAAGCCACCAAAGATGAAGTCGACGTAGGAGACGTGGTTGAACGCGAGGAGGGCCGGACCGGAGCGCGGAATGTGCTCGGTCCCGCTCATCTGGAACTTGATCCCGAGGAGCTTGAACGCCGCCTTGGCGGTGAGCACGATCGGCGGGTAGGTGATGTCTCTCATGCGGGATCCCCCTGGTCAGGCCCGGCCGGACCGGGCTGCTGCGGACTGCACGAGAGTATGGACCAGCTCACCGAGGTCGAGCCCGGCGGCCTGCACCGACAGCGGAACCGTCGAGGTCTCGGTGAGGCCGGGGGCGACGTTGACCTCGAGGAACCACACCGTGCCGTCGGCGTCGATCATCAGGTCCGAGCGGGAGATGTCACGCAGCCCCAGTGCCTCGTGCGCGGCGAGGGCGACGCGGCTGCACTCCGCCGCCACCTCGTCGGTGAGCTTCGCAGGTACGACGAACTCCGTGCTGCCTGCGGTGTAGCGGGCGGTGTAGTCGTACACGCCGCCGTCCGGCTCGATCGACACGATCGGCAGTGCTCGCGGGCCGTCGCCGGTGTCGACCACCGGCACCGCGACCTCGTCGCCCTCGATGAACTTCTCGAGCACCGCGGTCTCGCCGTACGCGAAGGCGTTGACCATGGCACCCGGCAGGGCGCCCTGCTCGCGGACCACGGTGCAGCCGAGCGCGGACCCGCTCTTGGCCGGCTTGACCATCAACGGAAGCCCCAGCGAGCCGACGATGGCCTCCAGGACCGCCGCGGCGCCGAGCTCGCGGAAGGTCTCGTGCGGCAGCGACACGCTCGGTGGGGTCCTGAGGCCGGCGCGGGTGACGATCTCCTTGGCGACCGGCTTGTCGAAGGCGGCGCGGCAGGCCGCAGGGACCGAGCCGACGTAGGGGACCCCGAGGAGCTCGAGCACCTCCCGCAGCGCACCGTCCTCCCCGGTCTCTCCGTGCAGCAGCGGCACCACGCAGGCGGGCGGCTCGGAGATCAACGACGGGATCAGGGTCGCGTCGACGTCGCGCTCCTCGACCTCGGCCCCGGCGTCACGCAACGCCTCGGCGACACGGCGCCCCGAGCGCAGCGAGACGTCGCGCTCGTGGGACAGGCCGCCGGCGAGTACGACGATCCGACCAGCCACTGCATCCATGGGTCAGCCTCCTGGTCAGGTGAGATCGGTGTTGGGTGACTCGTAGCCGCGGCGGAGCGAGGGAGGTCCGGCGGTGCCGAAGGTCTCGCGCAGCTCCATCTCCTCCTCGACCACGCCGACCAGCCGACGCACGCCCTCCCGGATCCGTTCCGGGGTGGGGTAGCAGTAGGACAGCCGCATGCTCTGCGCACCGAAGCCGTCGCTGAAGAAGGCGGTGCCGGGCACGTAGGCCACGCGGGCCGTCACCGCACGCGGGAGCATCGCCTTGGCGTCCAGCCCGTCGGGCAGGGTGAGCCAGACGTAGAAGCCGCCGTCGGGGACGTTCCAGCGCGCCGTCGCGGGCATCAGGTCCTCGAGCGAGTCGATCATCGCGTCGCGGCGCTCGCGGTACATCTCCCGGAACTCCTTCACCTGCCCCTGCCAGTCGTGCGTGGACAGGTAGGTGGAGACCGCCATCTGGGAGAAGTTCGGCGGGCACAAGGTCGCTGACTCCTGCGCCAGCACGAGCTTCTCGCGGACCGCGTGCGGGGCGAGTGCCCAACCGACCCGGAACCCGGGGGCGAACGTCTTCGAGAACGAGCCGAGGTAGATCACACCGTCGGCCTCGTCGGCCCGCAGCGCTCGGTAGGGCTCGTCGTCGAAGCCCAGGAGACCGTACGGGTTGTCCTCGAGGATCAGCAGGTCGGCTTCGCGGCAGATCTCCAGGATCTCCGCACGGCGCTCAGCGGCCAGCGAGACGCCGGCCGGGTTGTGGTAGTTCGGGATCGTGTAGAGGAACTTCATGGTCTTGCCGGCTGCCTTCACAGCGGCGATCGCCTGGCGCAGCGCCTCGGGGACCAGTCCGTGCGCGTCCATCTCTGCGTGCACGACGTCGCACTCGTAGGCACGGAAGACGCCGAGTGCACCGACGTACGACGGAGCCTCGCAGATGACCACGTCGCCGGGGTCGCAGAAGATTCGCGTGACCAGGTCCACCGCCTGCTGGGAGCCGACCGTGACCACCACGTCGTCGGGGTGCGCCTCGATCCCCTCGAGCCGCATCACCTCACAGATCTGCTCGCGCAGGGTCGGGTCACCCTGACCGGAGCCGTACTGCATCGCGGTCGGTCCGTGCTGCTGGACCAGGTCGCTGATCGCGCCGCCCACGACGTCGAGCGGAAGGCCGGAGATGTTGGGCATCCCGCCGGCGAGCGAGACCACCTCGGGCCGGCTGGCCACCGAGAACAGCGCCCGGATCTCGGAGGCGGTCATCCCCTTGGTGCGCGCGGCATACCGGTCGACGTAGCTGTCGAGCCGCGTGGCGCTGCGGCGGACGTCTCCAGTCATCGCTGTCTCCTCCAGTGAACTACTAGGATGAATCATCGGGGCAGCTTCCTCACCATGGGGGTCACGACATGGGACAGCGGCACAGATTCCTCATCCGCGGCGGCGACACGCTGCGATGCCAGCGGTCGGCAAGGCGCTGACTCGTGTCCCGCCGGATCGCCCGCCTGACCCTCGACAACATCGACGACCTGCCCGAGCAGTGCCGCTCCTGCGTCTTCTGGGAGCTGAGCCCCGTACAGCGGGACCGCGCCGTTGCCGCGGGTGAAAGCCGCGGGGAGAAGGAGGCGTGGGTCTCCCGGGTGCTGCTCGAGTGGGGCTCGTGCGGGCGGGTGGCCTATGTCGACGGGGACCCGGCAGGCTACGTGCTCTACGCACCGCCGCGGTACGTCCCCGGGTCGGCGACCTTCCCCACCTCGCCGGTCAGCGAGGACGCGGTCCTGCTCGTCACGGCGATGGTCAACCCCGAGTACGCCGATGCCGGCCTTGGCCGGATGCTCGTGCAGGCTGTCGCCAAGGACCTGATCAACCGCGGAGGGATCCGCGCGATCGAGGCGTTCGGCGACACCCGGGCGCCACGCAACGGGTACGGCGGCTGCGTTATGCCCGCTGACTACCTGCTCCGGGTCGGTTTCAAGACCCAGCGGTCGCACTCGCGACACCCGAGGATGCGGCTGGAGCTGAAGTCGGTGCTCACCTGGCGCGAGGAGGTCGAGGCTGCCCTTGAGAAGCTGATGGGCGCGGTGCGACCGCGCGCCGTGCGACCCGCCGCGGAGCGCGCGGCTCCGCCGGTCAGGCCCGGTCGCCCCGGCGCAACGCCTCCCGCAGCTCACTGAGCCGGAGGACGCCCGTCTTGGCGTCCGACTCCGGCGCGAGGTAGACCCGCTGCACGGCGACCACGATGGCCTCGGCGATCACGTCCCGGAAGGCCGGGTCGGACAGCCGTGCTGCGTCACCGGGGTTGGTGATGTAGCCGACGTCGAGGCGCACGGCCGGCATCCGCGTGCGCCGCAGCAGGTCCCAGGTCTTGGCGTGGGTGCGCAGGTCGGCGAGGTCGGTCCGGGCGACGATCTCGCGCTGCACGAGGCTGGCGAAACGCTCGCCGACCGAGGAGCGCGTGCCGTGCGAGTCCAGGCCCCAGAAGTACGTCGACACGCCGGACGCCTCGGGGTTGGTCGAGGAGTCGACGTGAAGGGAGATGCACAGGTGCGCGTCGGTGCGGTTGGCGAACTCCGCACGCTCGTCCTCGCTCGGACTTGCGCCGGTGTCGCCCTGGTGGGTCAGGAACGCCTGCACGCCGGTCGCGACGAGCCGGCCCTCGACCCGCTTGGCCAGGTCCTGGGTGATCTCCGCGGCCCGAGCCGTGAGCGCAGGGTCGGCCACCCGGGTCTCGGCCGCATCGATGACCACGACCTTGCCGGTGAGCTTGGGCCCGGCGCGACGGATCCGCTCCTCGGCCCGCATCGCGTTCGGCTTCCCGCCGCTGACCCGGGGGGCGAGGCGGCCCAGTGCCTTCAGCGTAGCCGGCCCGCAGGTGCCGTCCGGTGGGATCCCGATGTTGCGCTGGAACTCGCGCACGCCGAGCTCGGTGCGATGCCCGAACAGGCCGTCGACGCGTCCGACCTTGAAGCCGAGGTCCAGGAGTCGCTGCTGGAGCGTCATGACGTCGTCGCCGGACATGGGATTGCCCGGGACGTGGGTGAGCAACCGGTCGCCGAGGCGCCAGCGCGCCTCGTCGAGGACCCGGTAGGTGGCGCGACCGACGATGCCGTCGACGGTGAGGCCACGCTGCTGCTGGAAGGCGCGCACGGCTCGGTCGACCCTCTCGTCAAACACGTCGAGCGGGCCGTCGTACGCCCCGTCGTCGAGCAGCGAGAGCGCAGCGAGACGCGCGCGGATCTCCGCGACCGCGTCGCCGTGGTCACCGATCCGGAATGTGGACGGTGCCGTGCGTACGTCGACCATGCGCTCTCCTCAGGTCGGTCCTCTTGTTCAGGCTGGCGGGGGTCGTACCCGCCGTGACCGGGGTCTACTCAAACAGACGCACGCGAGGTGTCAACGGTTGCCATCGTGGTGACCAGACCGCAAGACGTCGCGGAAAAGGCCTGGAACAGGAACAAGGACCGGCCCTTGGGAGGTGGGCCGGCCCTTGCTCGACTTGGGGCCTTCGTCAGGCTGTGCGCAGACGGATCAGGCGATGAAGTCGCTGAGCTCGTTGAGCAGCGCCGCCTTGGGTTTGGCGCCCACGATCTGCTTCACGACCTCGCCGTCCTTGTAGACGTTGAGCGTCGGGATACCGGTCACACGGTACTGCGCCGGGGTGACCGGGTTCTCGTCCACGTTCATCTTCACGAACGTGATCTTGTCGCCGTGCTCCTTGTTGATCTCGTCCAGGATCGGCGAGACCTGGCGGCACGGACCGCACCACTCGGCCCAGAAGTCGACGAGAACGGGCTTGTCGGACTTGAGGACCTCGGTCTCGAAGTCGGCGTCGGTCACTGCTTGCATCTCGGCCACGAGGTGCTCCTTCGTATTGCGATGAGTTCTGACGGTAGTAAACACGGTCGCCGGGCCGTTTCTTCCCGGCGACCAGTACGAGCGGGTCAGGCCCGGGCGACCTCGACGTGCTCGGCCATGACCTCGGCGGCGACACCGTTGGCGTTGGTCTTCGCTGCGTGGTCGAGGTCGGCGAGGAACCGCTCGGCGTCGAGGGCGGCCGCACAGCCGGTGCCGGCCGCGGTGATCGCCTGACGGTAGTGGTGGTCGACGAGGTCTCCGGAGGCGAAGACCCCGGGCAGGTTGGTCTTCGTGGACGGGTGGTCGACGAGGACGTACCCCTCCTCGTCGAGCCGGACCTGCCCGTGCAGCAGCTCCGAGCGGGGGTCGTGACCGATCGCGATGAAGAGGCCGGTGGCGTCGAGCTCGCGCTTCTCGCCGGTCACCGTGTCGACCAGGGTGAGGCCGGTCAGCTTGTCCTCGCCGTGGATGCCCTCGACCGCGGAGTTCCAGGCGAACTCGATCTTGGGGTCGGCGAACGCCCGGTCCTGCATGATCTTCGACGCCCGCAGCTCGTCGCGGCGGTGCACGATGGTGACCTTGCTGGCGAAGCGGGACAGGAAGGTGGCCTCCTCGACCGCGGAGTCGCCACCTCCGACGACCGCGATGTGCTGGTCGCGGAAGAAGAACCCGTCGCAGGTCGCACACCAGCTCACGCCGTGCCCCGACAGCCGGTCCTCGTCCGGGATGCCGAGCTTGCGGTAGCCCGAGCCCATGGCCAGGATCACCGCGCGCGCCTGGAACGTCTCGCCGGAGCCGTTCGTGACGGTCTTCACGGCACCGGTGAGGTCGACCGCGGTCACGTCGTCGGCCACCATCTCGGCGCCGAACCGCTCGGCCTGGGCGCGCATGTTGTCCATCAGCTCGGGACCCATGATGCCGTCGCGGAACCCGGGGAAGTTCTCGACCTCGGTGGTGTTCATCAGGGCGCCACCGGCGGTCACCGAGCCCTCGAACATCAACGGCTCGAGGTTCGCGCGGGCGGCGTACACGGCGGCGGTGTAGCCGGCCGGGCCGGACCCGATGATGATGACGTTGCGGACGTCGTTAGCAGCCATGTGGTCGGAACTCCTGATGACGGTTGGACTGATTGCCCCGGGCGCTGTGGATGTCGGCCCGGTCGTGCCTGTCGGGGGCATAACCGATCCTAGGCGCCGGACATTCCCGGCGGGCGTGCGGGCGTCAGCGTGTCCGGACCGTGGTCGTCGCCACGGGCGAGTCGGTGTCGTCGCAGCTGAACACCTCGGCGAGGCGCTCGTCCCCGACCGGCTTGCGGAGCACCAGGACTGATGGCTCCCCGTCCAGCTGCACCCGCAGGAGGTTGTCGCCCCTGGCGGCCTCCGGGGTGGCGCATGACACTCCGCTCTGCACCCTCGGCTCGCGGAACTGGAGTGCGGGCGGGGCGAGGCGGAAGTCCTCGATGCGCTGGATGTCCGTTGTGAGTGACTCGGTGCGCAGGTTGGGGCTTGAGCGGGTGACGGTGTCGCTGTTGGGCACCGCCTCCTCCGGGGCTGCCGCCTGGCCATCTCCCGGCGACTCGCGGCTGGAGTCCTCGGGCGCGCTCTCCACTGCTGCTCCGCCTGCGTCCCCGGCGGTGGACAGCTCGGCCTCGCCGCCGCTGAACAGGTTCGCGGCACCGAGTGAGATGACGGAGACTGCCGCTGCTGCGACGAGCACCTGCGGCCAGCGTCGGCGGCGACGTTCGGCAAGACCGGACACGGCCGAGGGACCGTCCGCACGCTCGGCCACCAGGCCGGCGAGCGTGTCGTCGAGGCGGGCAGCGACGTCGTCCGGGACCGGTCCGGCGTCCTTCCCGGTCTCTGCGAGCAGGCGCCGGACAGCCTCCTCCTGCGGGTCGAGCTCGTCAGACGTCACTGTTCGTCACCCCCTCCGGAGCGGTGCCGTGCCCAGGCCGTCCTGGGTCGTCGGGTTGTGGGTCATCGGGTTGGACGCGCGCGGCGGGTGCGGGGTTCCGTGTTCGCAGCTGGCTGAGCAGTGGCGCGAGGCGGCGTCGGCCTCGGGAGCAGCGACTCTTCACCGTGCCGGGCGCGCACTCGAGGATCTCGGCCGCGGCGTCCACGGAGTAGCCCTCCATGTCCACGAGCACGAGCGCGGCCTTCTGGTCGGGCGGGAGCGTGTCCAGGGCCTGGAGCACGATGGAGCGACGCTCGTCGTCGAGGACGATCTCGGCCGGGTCGGTCCGGCCCGGCGACTCCGTCGTACTCGTGGCCAGGGCGCCGCGGCCGGCGTACTCCTCGAGGTCGTCCGGCAGCGCGTCGGCCGCCCGCACCTTGCTGCGGCGCAGCCGGTCCAGGCAGGCGTTGACGACGATCCGGTGCAGCCATGTGGTGACCGCGGCGTCGCCGCGGTAGGAGTCGGCGCGGCGGAAGGCCGAGACCATCCCGTCCTGGAGCGCGTCGGCTGCGTCCTCGGCGTTGCCGGTGGTGCGGAGCGCGACCGCCCACAGACGGTCGCGGTGCCGGCCGAACAGCAGCCCGAACGCGTCAGGGTCCCCGGCGACGTGGGCGGCGAGCAGCGAGCGGTCGTCGCGTTCGTCGCCGAGGTCCCCGGAGCTGACGGTCATGGACGTACGACGACCTCGGCCACCTGCCCCTGGAAGCCGCCGGAGGCGCGGGGCAGTGAGGTGAGCCAGACGACGAGGTACTGGGTGGTGGCAGGCTGGTCCAGGTTCAGGTCGACCTTTGGACCTGCGCCGTTGGCGGAGGCCACCTTGTCAAGCCCGTCGACGCCCTGGGGCGCTCCTTGCCCTTCCGGGGTGGCGTACAGCTCGAGGGTGGTCGGCTGGCCCACGAGGGTCAGCTGGACCTGGGAGACGTCCACCGGTTCGCCCAGGTCGATGACGAGCCCGACGCCGTCCTTGAGCAGCCCGAGCTTGGGGTTGTTGTAGTACGTCATGGTCTTCCACGCCGTGTTCGGGTCGCCGTCCGCGGCCAGCTCGGCCAGCTCCGGGTTCTCCTCCGGCGGGTCGCCCTGCGGGTCGAAGTCGCTGACCCCGGCGATCGACACCGGCTCCGCGGGCCCGCTGTCGGACTGCGTGTTCGAGCCGTCCTCAGCAGTCTGCTCTCCGCTGCCGGACCCCCGGCCCAGGTTGAACGCGACGATCACCGAGACGACGAGCAGCAGGGAGGCGGCAACGATGCCGGCCAACCGCAGCCAGGTGATGCCCGGGTTGCGTGCCGGTCCGTGCCCGGTCGGCTCGTCGACCGGCTCGTCCGGTCCCCAGACGGGAGGAAGTGACCCGGTGCCGTGGGCGGAGCCACGGGTGTCACGGAAGTAGTCCGGCACACCGGCAGACGGCGCCGGGTCGCGGGGCGTTGTCTCCGCGCGCGGTGGTCCGGGCGCGAAGAGGGGTCGCTCCTCGGGCTCGGGGAACGGCGGCGGCGGAGGAGGAGCGGCGCGGTGGCTACCTCCCTCCGTGCTGCGCAGTCCGCGGCTCTCGGTGGGCGAGGACCAGCCGGCGCCGGTGTCGTCGTCGTAGAAGACGGGCGCACCGGCCTGCGTCGCCTCGGGGTCCGCGGGGGCCGGTGCGGCGGGGGTCGCCGGGGCTGCGCCGGCGCTCGGAGCGGCCGGCTGTCCAGACCCTGCGGAGGCGTCTGCAACAGGCATGCCCGGCTGGGTCGCCTCGGGGTCGGAGTGGAGCCCGAGCGGGGGCACCCCGGGGGCGGCGAGCTCGTCCCGGTTCAGAATCGTGGTCGCCTCGAGGCCGACCTGAGCCACCCCCGCCGGGTCGCCGATGAAGTCGGCGAGCGCGGCACACACCTCGTGGGCGGTGTCGAGCATGATGGCCCGGGCCCGAGCGAGATCGCTGTCGTAGGCGACGTCGACGTCGATCACGGCGACCGACCACAGTTGCGACTTGTTGCCGACCCGCTGCACCTCTCCGTTCGGCACGTG
>JBFIWG010000051.1:0-14118 GCA_041606495.1 Nocardioidaceae bacterium | reverse complement strand
GGTCACCGTCATCGCGTCCCGGTCCACGTGCAGCAGGCCCACCATCCGGTCGGGTCGCAGCATCAGCCCCTCGGTCAGGGCGACTCCGGTGAACGAGTGCCCGGCGCCGACCATCCGCACCGGCAGGTGGTTGACCCGCGCTGCGACAACGGCCTCCGAGACCTCACGCGCACTCGCCGGGGACAGGACCTGCGTCGGGTGCGCGGTCGCCAGCCCCGACCAGTTGGTCCACGTTCCGCCGCCCGTCGTACTCGTGCTCATGCTCGAAGGCTAACGGGAGCGTTTCGGGTGCCCCGGCATACTCGAAGGCGTGGCCATTCCCGTGCTGCAGGACGTCAGAGACCGGCTGGGTTCCCGGCTGTTCGAGCGTGTCGCGGGCCCGGAGGGACCGGAACGGCGCGACCGGATCCACAACACACCAGGACCACGCTGGTTCCCTGACGAGGCGCCGATCCGGCAGGTGCATGCTGACGCGTCGATGTTCGTGGGTGGGGTGCGCGCGCTGCTCCTTCAGTCGCTGCATCCGCTGGCCATGGCCGGAGTCGCCGCGCACTCGGGCTACAAGGGCGACCCGTGGGGCCGGCTCCAGCGCACCAGCCTGTTCCTCGCAGTGACCACGTTCGGCCCGGCTGAGGACGCCGAGGAGATGGTGACCCGGATCCGGGCCGTGCACGAGCGCGTCCGCGGCATCGCGCCCGACGGGCGGCCCTACGCCGCCTCGGACCCGCACCTGCTGCGGTGGGTACACGTCGCGGAGATCGACAGCTTTCTGGTCGCGCACCAGCGCTACGGGGCGCATCGCCTGGACCAGGCGGGACGGGACGGGTACGTCGCCGACACCGCCCGGGTCGCGGAAGCGCTGGGGGTCGTCGACCCGCCCCGCACCGAGGCCGAGCTGCGCGAGCAGATCGAGGCGTACCGTTCGGAGCTGCAGGGCACCCGAGCCGCGCGGGAGGCCGCCCGGTTCTTCCTGCTGCACCCGCCGCTTCCGGTCCTGGCTCGCGTGCCCTACGCCGCGATCTCCACCGCGGCGGTCGCCACCCTGCCCCGATGGGCACGACGCCATCTCTACCTGCCCTACCTACCGGTGACCGAAGCCGTGGTGGTCCGAGCGCTCGGCGAGGGGGTCACACGGACGATCCGCTGGGCGATGACTCCGCCGCGGTGACCCGGTTCCGCGGCAGGAACGCAGTCGCGAACGCCGTGGCCGCGCCGACGGTGACCGCGACAACCGAGACCCAGTAGCTCGTGGATGCGCCGTACCGGTCGACCACGACGCCGACGATCGCGGCGCCCGGGGCCAGACCCGCGTAGAGGCCGGTCGACAGGATGGCGATCCCCTCGGTGAGACGGGCCGGAGGGACGGTCTCCTGGACCCAGGCGACGCTGGCGATCAGCGGTGGCGAGATCGCGAACCCGGCGAGGAACAGGATCCCGGCCATCACCGCGAGGTTGCCGACGAACGGCAGCGGCAGCAGGGACACCGCGAGCGCGAAGATGCCCCAGCGATAACGGGTTGCCGTCGTGGCCTTCCACTGGATCGTGCCGATGATGAAGCCGGAGAGCAGGCTGCCCAGAGCCCAGGCCGCCAGCAGCGGTCCGGCCGCGGCCTTGACCCCCAGCTCGTCGGCGAACGCGACCGTGGCCACCTCGGCGCCGCCGAACAGCACCCCCATGGTGAAAGCGCTGAGCAGCAGCGGTCCGAGCACCACCCACCCCAGAGGAGCCTTGGCCCCACCGGACGGGTCGGCACGGGTGGCCGGCGGCTCGGTTGCACGCTGCGCGGAGAGCGCCAGCGTTCCCAGCAGCCCGGCAACCGCGGCCGTGAGCAGCCCGGCAGCCGGGTGCAGGGTGGTGGCCAGCAGCGTGACCAGAGTCGGCCCGACCATGAAGACCGTCTCGTCGGCCACTGCCTCGAGGGCGAAGGCGGTGTGCAGCTGTCGCTTGTTCGGGGCGATGTGCGACCAGCGGGCCCGGACGCACGAACCGATCTGCGGCAGGGTGGCGCCGGCGATCACGGCGAACGCGTGCGGCACCGGGGTGCGCCAGCCCGCCTCCACGGCCCAGCTGAGCAGTGCCAGGGACACGGTGAAGATCAGGATCGTCCACGGCAGCACCCGGCTCTGGCCGAGGCGGTCGGCGAGGCGGCCCTGGAGGATCGCGAACGCCGCGTTGGCGATCATGTACGCCGCCGCGACGGAGCCGGCGAGACTGTAGGAGCCGCTCCGTGTGGACACGTGAACGACGATTCCCAGGCTCACCATCGAGATGGGAAGCCTCGCCACCAGGCCGCTCGCGGAGAACGCCAGGGCACCCGGAAGGGCCAGAACCTGGCGGTAGGGAGTGAACATTGAACGCAATCCTAGGATGGTTGCCATGGTCGCTAACGTCGCTCCGTATGACGCCCTTCTGCTGGTCTCCTTCGGCGGTCCCGAGAAGCCCGAGGACGTCGTGCCCTTCCTCGAGAACGTGACTCGAGGGCGGGGCATCCCGCGCGAGCGGTTGGAGGAGGTTGGTGAGCACTACTTCCTGTTCGGCGGCCGCAGCCCGATCAACGACCAGAACCGTCAGTTCATCGCCGCGATCGAGGAGGACTTCCGCACCAGCGGCCTCGACCTGCCGATCTACTGGGGCAACCGGAACTGGGACCCCTACCTTGCTGACACCCTGCGGCAGATGCGGGAGGACGGCATCCAGCGGGCCGCGTGCCTGGTCACCAGCGCGTACTCGTCGTACTCCGGATGCCGTCAGTACCGCGAGAACCTCGCCGACGCCGTCGCCGAGGTGGGTGAGGGAGTGCCGCACCTCGACAAGCTGCGGCACTACTACAACCACCCCGGCTTCATGGAGACCATGGTGGACGCCACCCTCTCCGCGCTGGCCGAGCTCGGCGACGACGTGCGCCACGACGCGCACGTGCTGTTCGTGACCCACTCGATCCCGGTGGCGATGAACGACGCGAGCGGACCCGACGGCGACGCCTACACCATCCAGCACCAGAGCGTGGTCGACGAGATCGGCGAGCGGATCCGGCAGGAGACCGGCCACCGGTACCCGACCAAGCTCGTGTTCTGCTCCCGCTCCGGGGCGCCGCACATCCCGTGGCTCGAGCCCGACGTCAACGACCACCTCGAGGAGCTGGCCGACGACCGGGTCGGCGCCGTCGTCGTGGTCCCGATCGGGTTCGTCTCCGACCACATGGAGGTCATCTACGACCTCGACACGGAGGCCAAGGCCACTGCCGAGAAGCTCGGCATTGAGTTCGTCCGTGCCGCCACCGCCGGAGTCGACCCGCGGTTCGTGGCGATGGTGCGGGAGCTGTTGGTGGAGCGGGCTGCCGTGGAACGGGGCGAGGAGGTCTCCCGGCCGGCCCTCGGCTCGATGGCGCCGTCCTGGGACACGTGCCCCGCCGGCTGCTGCGCGAACCTGCGTGGTCCCCGTCCGGCCCTGTGCGGGCGGGACTGACCGTGGCGGAGACGTCGTACGCCGACCTGCTCGATCTCGCCCGCGAGGTCGCCACCGAGACCGCCGAGCTGATCCGGGGCCGGTCTGCGCGGGTGGTGGTGTCGGACACCAAGTCCAGCCCGACCGACGTGGTGACCGAGGTGGACCGGGCCGCCGAGAAGCTGATCCGCGAACGGCTCATGGCCGCCCGACCCGATGACGGCTTCCTCGGAGAGGAGGGCGGGTCGGAGACCTCTGCCAGCGGGGTGACCTGGATCGTCGACCCGATCGACGGCACGGTGAACTTCCTGTACGGCATCCCGCAGTACTCCGTCTCCATCGCTGCCACCGTCGAGGGCGAGGCGGTCGCCGGGGTCGTGCTGAACGTGTCCTCGGGCGAGTGCTTCACCGCCCTGCGTGGCGGCGGCGCCTGGTGCGACGACGAGCCGCTGTCGGTGCGCAAGAGGGTGCCGTTGGGGGAGCGGCTGGTCACGACCGGTTTCTCCTACGAGCGCGAGGTCCGCGAGCGACAGGGCAAGGCGGTCGCGTCCTTGCTCGGGCATGTTCGAGACGTGCGCCGCCTCGGGTCGGCCGCGCTAGACCTGTGCTTCATCGGAGCCGGCCGGTCCGACGCGTACGTCGAGGAGGGCCTCAACTCGTGGGACATGGCCGCCGGTGGCCTGGTCGCGACCGAGGCGGGCGCCCGAATCGGCACCGCGCCGGGCGTCGGGGGCAAGACCTGCGTGGTGTGTGCGCCGGCGGACGGCTTCGAGGAGTTCTTCGAGCTGGTGGCAGGTTGCGGCTTCCTGGCCGAGTGAGGTTCGTGCTGTGACGAAAACGTTGCGCGGGGCGGGGAATACATCCCGACCGACCTGAGTTGTGTATCGCGCACGGCCCATAGGAAACGCCGCTGGATCGATTTTCGTGTGACTCCGGCGACACGATGTGGGATTGGCGTGCGAAGCAGGTGCGGAATGGTGCACAATCCGCACGACTTGATGTCACGGGACTTGAAGAACGTGCCCGCCGGACCAGGGGGCAGGAGACGGATAATGGCTACCGATTACGACGCACCGCGGAAGACCGAAGAAGAGCAGAACGAGGAGAGCCTAGAGGAGCTCAAGGCTCGCCGCCACGACAAGAACTCCGGCAAGGTCGACGAGGACGAGGCCGAGGCCGCTGAGTCGTTCGAGCTGCCCGGAGCCGACCTCTCGCATGAGGAGCTCGCGGTCGAGGTGAGGCCTCGTCAGGAGGACGAGTTCACCTGCATGACCTGCTTCCTCGTGCACCACCGCAGCCAGCTCGCGGACGCGAAGAAGATGATCTGCCGCGACTGCGCCTGACACGACCGACGACGAAGGCCGGGCCCCCGACGGGGGCCCGGCCTTCGTGGGTTCTCAGGCGACGGATCAGACGTTGACGTCGTCGAGGTTCGGCGGAAGATGTCCGGTGGACTTCCGGTAGTAGTTGGCCGCCTTGCGCGAAGCCATCATTCGCGCGACGCCTACGGCGACACCACTGACCGTCGCCCAGGCGACGGCCTCGCCCATCGACACGTCGGGGTGGGCCGGGTTCTGTGGAGGCTGCTTGCCGGTGGCCAGCTTCCACGTGGTCGTCAGCGCCTTGCGTGCTGCGATGGTGGCCACGACGGTCGCACCGAGTGCGTAGACGGACCAGACTTTCGAGCCCGAGGCCATGCGTTCCTCCTGTGTTGGGGTCGTCGACCCCAGTCTGCCACCTCGGCGGGTGTCGGTCCTGGCCGACGAGGCCAGCCAGGCGCACCATGGGGTCATGGCGATCGATCTTGCGTGTCCGGGCTGCGGTACCCAGATGTATGCCGAGCAGGCACACAACCGGTGCCCGAGATGTCTGTACTACGAGCCCTGCTGCGACGGGGCGCCTCAGCCCTTCTGCAACCCGTCCATGGCTGAGGCCAGCGCGGCGACCAGCTCGTCCGGGCGGCGCGTGGCCACCAGCCAGTAGGGAACCGGGTCGGCTGGGTCGACGACCGTGACCCGGACGGCGCGCTTCAGGTAGGGGCGCAGCAGGTGGTAGGCACGGGCGTCGGCGTTCCGTCCGGCAAGGAGGTGGGCGGCCTCCCGCTCCAACGGCGTGGGATCGCTGAGCAGTGAGACGGGGATGCTGGCTCGCCCTGCGTGAAAGACACCGTCGGCGATCCTGATCCGGGCCGCTCCGTAGCCCACGAACAGTGAGAACACCGCGGCGGTGAGTACGCCGGTCGCTGCCCAGGCCACGGCCGCCGGGAGGGCCACGACGAACGCCAGCCAGATCGAGGCGAGGAACATGGTCGCCTGCACCCACCAGCGCAGGGGCACGCGCAGCGTTTCGTCGTACTCCACCTCGGTGTGGGGGCTCACGGTGGTCACTCGCTCACTCACTCGGGTCGATGCGAACTGGGGCTGTCCGGGACAAGCCTGCCACCGTAGGCCCGCGCGGCTGAAGATAGGGTCGGCGCCCATGGTGGAGATCCTGATCAAGCGACTCGACGAGAGCGTGCCGGTCCCGGCGTACGCGCACCCCGGTGATGCGGGCGCCGACCTGACCACGACGGTCGACGTCCAACTGAGTCCGGGGGAGCGGGCGATGGTCCCGACCGGGATCAGCCTGGCCCTGCCCGACGGGTACGTCGCGCTGGTGCACCCCCGATCCGGCCTGGCCGCGCGATGCGGCGTGTCCATCGTGAACGCACCAGGCACTGTCGACGCCGGCTACCGGGGCGAGGTGAAGGTGATGCTGATCAACCTCGACCCCACCGAGACGGTCTCGCTGCAGCGCGGCGACCGGATCGCCCAGCTGGTCATCCAGCAGGTGGAGCGCGCCCGGTTCGTCGAGGTGGACCGGCTGCCGGGCTCGGCACGTGGTGACGGGGGTTACGGTTCTACCGGGGGCTTCGTCACGAGCGGGACGGGACCGGCCACCAACCAGGATCACGTGAACGAGGAGAACCAGTGAAGTTCCGACGTACCAAGTCCGACAGCGCCTCCGCCAAGGACGACGTCGAGACAGGTGACAGCACCGAGGCCGAGGGCACCGAGGCGCCGGCACCCACCGGCTCGGATCCGCTCCGGGCCCAGGGTCCCTGGGACGCCTCAGAGGTGACCATCGACGAGGAGGACCCCACGAAGGTCGACCTCGGCGCCCTCGTGGTGACCGGTCGTCCGGGGCTCGAGCTGCGGCTCCAGGTCGACGAGGCGAGCCAGCAGGTCGCCGCCGTCATGCTGATGGGCCCACAGGGCGCGGTCGAGCTGCGCGCGTTCGCGGCGCCACGCAACGCGGACATCTGGGACGACATCCGCAAGCAGATCGCCGCCGAGACCGCCCGACGAGGCGGTACGGCGACCGAGGCCGACGGCGCCTACGGCAAGGAGCTGCGCGTGATGATGCCGGTGAGCCTGCCGGACGGCAAGAGCGCGACGCAGCCTTCCCGAGTGCTCGGCATCTCCGGTCCTCGCTGGCTGCTCCGGGCCACGTTCCTCGGCCGGCCGGCTGTCGAGCCCGACCACGACGGCGACATCGAGAGTGCGCTGCGCGAGGTCGTCGTCGTCCGCGGCAACGACCCGATGGCTCCGGGGGAGCCGCTCCCGCTGATCATGCCGAGCAACGCCCAGCCGGTGCGGCAAGAGGGCTGATCCCGATGCGCAGAACGCGGCGCGGTGCTTCACGTGCCGTGGTTACGCTTGACCTATGAGCGAGGTCAAGAGTCGGCTTCGTCGCAGCCTCAGCAGGTGGGCCAACAGCGACGACCAGGACGCTAAGCAGCTGCAGCGGGACACTGCGTCGGAGTCCGGCTGCTGCCCGGTCGCGGAGGCCGTCGACCGCACCCGGGTCGAGCTCCGCGGCAGCCTGCGCACGGTGACGCTGCGTCCCCGCGGCGGCGTGCCCGCGCTCGAGGCCGAGCTGTACGACGGCACCGGCCTCATCACCGTGATCTGGCTCGGACGTCGACGGATCGCCGGCATCGAGCCCGGCCGGTCGATAAAGGTCGAGGGCCGGATCGGCTGTCAGGACAAGATGCGGGTCATGTACAACCCACGCTACGAACTGAGGAACTGACCTGTGACCCACCGCGACGCGACCGAGTCGACCCCCGTGGCCAGCACGACGACGGTCGAGGCGGTGGTCAGGGCCCAGCTTGCCCAGGCGCTCGGCGGCAAGCGCGGCATGCTCGAGACGGCCGTGCCGACCCTGATCTTCACGATCACGTTCATCTCCACCAAGGAGCTGAGGCTGGCCCTGACGGTCAGCGTCATCGCCGCGCTGGCTCTGCTGGTGCTGCGGCTGGTGCAGCGGACCTCGGTGCAGTTCGTGCTGAACAGTCTGGTGGGCATCGGGCTCGGCGCGCTCTTCGCCTACCGCAGCGCTCGGGCCGGCGGCGACGCCAACGACCAGGCTCTGGCCTACTTCCTTCCGGGCATCATCTACAACGCCGGCTACGCAGTGGTGATCTCGACGACGATCCTCGCGCGCTGGCCGATCGTCGGGTTCATGGTCGGCAGCGTGACCGGTGACGCCACCGCGTGGCGCAAGAACCCTCAGATCGTCCGGCTGTGCAGCAACCTCAGCTGGCTGCTCGTGGTCCCGTGCGTCATCCGGGTCGCGGTCCAGCTGCCGATCTACCTCAGCGGCGCGAACGGGGTTGGCAGCGCCGATGCCGCCGTGGCGGCCCTCGGCATCTCCAAGGTCGTCATGGGGTGGCCGCTCCAGCTCTTGGCGCTGGCGGCCATGGTGTGGCTTCTCGCCCGCAACCGGACACCGGTTGAGGACGAGGCGACCGCACCGAAGGTCGCCTGAGACTACTTGTGTCCGTGCTCCACCGGGGCGAGCAGCACCTCGAGCTGGTCCTCGGAGTCAGCTGAGGCCACGAACAACAGCTCGTCGCCTGACTCGATCGGCTGCTCCGGGGTCGGCGTGTAGACCTGACCGTCGCGCAGGATCGTCACCAGGGAGCAGTTCTCCGGCCACGGGATCAGGCCGGTCGGCTTCCCGACGTACGGCGAGTCGTCGGGGAGGGTCAGCTCGACCAGGTTGGCGTTGCCCTGACGGAAGGTGAACAGGCGCACCAGGTCGCCGACGGTCACGGCCTCTTCGACCAGCGCCGACATGATCCGCGGGGTGGAGACGTTCACGTCGACCCCCCACGCCTCGGTGAAGAGCCACTCGTTGTTGGGGTGGTTGACCCGGCCGACCGTGCGGGGCACGGCGAACTCGGTCTTCGCGAGGAGCGAGGTCACCAGGTTGGCCTTGTCGTCACCCGTTGCGGCGATCACGACGTCGCAGTTCTCGAGCTTCGCCTCCTCGAGGGAGGACAGCTCGCACGAGTCGGCGAGCAGCCACTCGGCCTTGGGGACCCGGTCCGGCTTGATGGCGTCGGGGGCCTTGTCGATGAGCAGCACCCGGTGCCCGTTGCCGATGAGCTCTCTGGCGATGGAACGACCCACCGCGCCAGCACCTGCGATCGCGACCCGCATCACTCCGCCTCCGGACCTTCCTTGAACACAGAGTAGGCGCGCGCGGCGTTCTCCTCGCGCATGACCACGTGCAGAAGGTCGCCCTCCTGGATCACCGTGTCGCGGGTGGGCAGCATGCCCTCCCCGAGTCTGTCGATCCAGGCGATCCGGCAACCGGACTGCTCCTGGAACCGGACGGTGCGCTGACCGACCCAGATCTCGTCGACGCGGATCTGGTCCAGGCGGATGGTGCCGGAGGGGTCACGGAAGTCCGGCTCGTCGCCGGCCGGCAGGATCCGGCGCAGCACCTGGTCGGCGGTCCACTTCACCGTGGCGACCGTGTCGATGCCGAGGCGCTGGTAGACCTCGGCGCGGCCGGGGTCGTAGATGCGGGCGACGACCTGCTGGATGCCGAACGTCTCCCGCGCCACGCGCGCGGCGATGATGTTGGAGTTGTCGCCGCTGGACACGGCGCAGAAGGCGTCGGCCTTCTCGATGCCCGCCCGGTCCAGCACGTCCTGGTCGAAACCGATGCCGGTGACCTTGGTGCCGTTGAACGACGGGCCCAGTCGCCGAAAGGCGTCCGGGTTGCTGTCGATGATGGAGACGGTGTGGTTACGGTCCTCGAGGCTGCGCGCAAGCGTCGACCCGACGCGGCCACAACCCATGATCACGACATGCACGGAAGAGACGCTACACCGAGTCACCCGTGCGCCGGGGCGGGATCACCGAGCGGCGTGGTCTAGCCTTCCACTCGTGGGTGTTGGTGACGTTTCCAAGCGAATCCTGGTCGGGCGGAAGCTCCGGAGCACGCAGCTCGGGGAGACGCTGCTGCCGAAGCGGATCGCCCTTCCTGTGTTCGCCAGTGACGCCCTGTCGTCGGTGGCCTACGCGCCAGACGAGATCTTCATCATGCTGGCTGCGGCCGGGGTCTCGGCGTACGCCTTCTCCTGGAAGGTCGGCCTGGCCGTCGCCGTCGTCATGATCGCGGTGATCGCCTCCTACCGGCAGAACGTGCACGCCTATCCCAGTGGTGGCGGCGACTACGAGGTGGCCAACGTCAACCTCGGGCAGAACGCCGGCGTCACCGTCGCGGCCGCCCTGCTGGTCGACTACGTGCTGACCGTCGCGGTGTCGATCTCCTCCGGTGTGCAGAACGCCGCAGCGGCGCTTGGCTTCATCTCCGGGCACGAGGCGACGTACGCGAGCCTGCTGGTGCTGGGGCTGGCGGCCCTGAACCTCCGCGGTGTGCGAGAGTCGGGCACCGTCTTCGCCATACCCACGTACGGCTTCATGATCGCGATCCTCGGCATGTGCACCTGGGGCTTCCTGCGGATGCTGTCCGGCACCCTGCCCGACGTGGAGAGCGCCGAGTTCAGGATCATCGAGGCGGAGGGCTACGAGGGTGCGATCACCACGGTCGCCCTGGTCTTCCTGCTGGCGAAGGCGTTCTCGTCCGGATCGGCCGCGCTGACCGGCGTCGAGGCGATCTCCAACGGGGTGCCGGCGTTCCGCAAGCCC
Organism: Nocardioidaceae bacterium; assembly: GCA_041606495.1. Classification (GTDB taxonomy): domain Bacteria; phylum Actinomycetota; class Actinomycetes; order Propionibacteriales; family Nocardioidaceae; genus Nocardioides_C. The sequence goes on along the minus strand of JBFIWG010000051.1, from coordinate 3,685 downwards.
AAGAGCCGGAACGCCGCGACGACGCTGCTCCTGCTCGGCATCCTGTCGATCACGATGATGATGAGCGTCATCACGCTCGCCTACCAGATGAACCTGAGGTACGTCGATCCTCACGACTTCGACCGGTTGATCGGCCCGGACGGTCAGCGGGTGCCGGAGAACTTCGACCAGCACACGGTCATCGCCCAGATCGCGCGCGCGGTCTTCGACAACTTCACGCCCGGCTTCTACTTCGTCATCGCGATGACCGGCATCATCTTGATCCTGGCTGCGAATACCGCCTTCAACGGCTTCCCGGTGCTCGGGTCGATCCTGGCTCGCGACGGGCTGCTGCCCCGACAGCTGTCCTCGCGCGGTGACCGACTCGCCTACAGCAACGGCATCCTGATCCTGGCATTCATGGCGGTCGCTCTGATCGTCGCGTTCGATGCCGAGGTCACCAAGCTGATTCAGCTCTACATCGTCGGCGTCTTCGTCTCCTTCAACCTCAGCCAGCTCGGCATGATCCGGCACTGGACCAGGCACCTCAAGACCGAGACCGACCCCTCGGAACGCCGTCGGATGTACCGCTCCCGCGCCATCAACGCGTTCGGTCTCGGCATGACGGCGGTGGTGCTCGTCATCGTCCTGATCACCAAGTTCCTGGCCGGAGCATGGATCGCGATCCTGGCGATGGGCACCTTCTTCATGGTGATGAAGGGGATCCGCCGGCACTACGACACGGTCGGGGTCGAGCTCACCATCGAGGCCGACGACCAGTTCCTGCCCACGCGCGTGCACGCGATCGTGCTCGTCTCCAAGCTGCACAAGCCGACCATGCGAGCGCTGGCCTACGCCAAGGCGTCGCGCCCGAACATCCTCGAGGCGGTGTTCGTCGACACCGACTCGCAGGTCACCGCGCGTCTCCTCGAGGAGTGGGACGACAGGCGGATCGACGTACCCCTGAAGGTGCTGTACTCGCCGTACCGCGAGATCATCAAGCCGATCGTCGACTACTCGCGCAGCATCCGGGACGCCAACCCTCGCGGAGTGGTCGCGGTCTACATTCCCGAGTACGTCGTCGGACGCTGGTGGGAGCAGCTTCTGCACAACCAGACCGCCCTGCGTCTGAAGGGTCGGCTGCTGTTCACCCCAGGCGTCATGGTGATCTCGGTGCCCTACCAGCTCCGGTCCTCCGAGCTGGCCAAGCAGCGCGAGGAGCGGATGTCCACCCAGGTGCAGGCCGGTGACGTACGCCGAGGCCGGACCCTGCGCCAGCCGCCGAAGAAGCGCGGTGACCGCAAGTGAGCAAGCACCGCGAACGGGCCAAGCGCGGTCGGTCCCTGGTCGGCGAGCGCTTCACCGTGCGCGTCGGTCCCGTCGCCCACGGCGGACACTTCGTGGCCCGGCACGAGGGCCTGGTGATCTTCGTCCGGCACACGTTGCCGGGGGAGCGCGTCGTCGTGGAGATCGCCGAGGGTGACGACAGGTCCAGCTTCCTGCGTGGCGATGCCATCGAGGTGGTCGAGGCCTCTCCGGACCGCGTGGAGCCGCCTTGCCGCTTCTCCGGTCCCGGGATGTGCGGGGGCTGCGACTTCCAGCACGTCTCGCTCGAGGGGCAGCGCGAGCTGAAGGCGTTCGTGGTCCGTGAGCAGCTGCAGCGACTGGCCGGGCTCGAGGTCGAGGTGACGGTCGAGCCGGTGCCCGGCGACCGTGATGGTCTCGGCTGGCGGACCCGGGTTCAGTACGCCGTGGACGAGGACGGCCACGCCGGCCTGCGGGCACACCGCTCGCACGACGTGATCCGTCTCGACGTCTGCCCGATCGCGCACCCGGACCTGCCGGCGGTGACGTCGGAGGACTGGTACGGCGCCGACTCGGTGGAGGCGATCGTGTCCAGCGCCGGCGAGCAGCTGCGGCTGGTGACCGCCGACGACGAGCTCTACCTCGATGGGCCCAAGCTGCTGCACGAGAAGGCGGCCGGCCGCGAGTGGCAGGTGACCGGGTCCGGCTTCTGGCAGGTGCATCCCGGTGCCGCCGACGCACTGGTCTCCGCAGTGGTCGAGGGGGTCGCCCTCCAGTCGGGTGAGCGTGCGGCTGACCTGTACTCCGGCGTGGGCCTGTTCTCGGCCGCTCTGGCCGAGAAGGTCGGACCGACCGGCTGGGTCGTCGCAGTCGAGTCCGACGAGATCGCGGTCGGCGACGCGGCCAAGAACCTCGCCGACCTCTCCCAGGTGGAACCGGTCCGGGACCGGGTCGACCGGGCGCTGCGCAACGGCGCTGTGGGGGAGCGGGTCGACGTCGTCGTGCTCGACCCGCCACGCACCGGCGCGAAGCGCGACGTCGTCGAGGGCATTGTCGGGCTCAACCCGCGTGCCGTGGCCTACGTCGCGTGCGAGCCGGCGTCCCTCGCCCGGGACGTGGCGATCTTCGCCGAGCACGGCTACACGCTGCAGTCCCTGAGGGCGTTCGACCTGTTTCCGATGACGCACCACGTGGAGTGCGTGGCGGTACTGGAGAAGGCCGGCTCAGACCTGCAGTGACGCGATTCGCGATCCGCGGGCTGACGTCAACGAATCCGCCTTGGGGCGCACTCTGGGCGCAATGTGTGCCGACCGAGGTCTCGTGACGTCCTATCTGGCCCACAGATCCGTCGCCTGCGGCCGGCAGCGCATCGTCGTGCGCGGCGCGGGGGAGGGATGGGTTGAGAACCGCCATGCCTACGTACGCATCGATGCCCTTCACCTGGACATCGCCCGAGCCCAACCGAGACATCCAGGACGACGCAGCCGACCTCGCGGCGATGATCCCCTGGCTGCCCGGACCGCCGCTGCAGCCCCGTCGAGGTTTGACCGACCAGGACCTCGAGCGGATCACACACACGCTTCCGAGGCCGTCCGTTCGCCCGACACTCACAGGATCTACCAGTACGCGTGGGAGCAGTGGGTCACGTGGTGTGCCGAGCGCGGGTTCGAGCCGCTCCCGGCCGACCCGGCCGCGATGTGCGCGTTCATGACCCAGCGCGTCGCGGACGGACTCGTCGTGATCAGCCTCAGCCCCTTCATCAGCGTGATCACCTACAACCGCAGGGCCTACGGCCTGCCTGCCTAATCCCAATGACAACCGCGCCGTCCGCCAGGTCCGGGAAGGACTCCGACGCACCTACGGCTTCGCGCCGGTCCGGCAAGCCCACCCTCTCTCGGTCGCCCAGGTCCGCACGATCGTGGCAGCCCTCGACAGGACGACACTTAGTGGCGCCGCGACTCTGCCTTCGTCCTGCTTGGCTACGCCGGTGCACTGCGGGTCGGCGAACTCGCCGCACTCACCCTGGACGACCTCGAGTTCAGCTCCAGCAAGGACCTTGGCTTGTGACCCACCGTCTGGGGAGCGGGTTCTACAGGTGCGCCGGCTGCAAGGTCGTGTGTCAGTCAAGGCGTAGGAGTCTTGCCATCTCCTGGTGTCCACGCTGTTCGGCGTGTTGCAGCGCCGTGACGCCGTCGTGGTCGGCGATGGTTGGGTCGGCGCCGGCTCCGAGGAGGATCCGGACGATCCCCTGGTGGTCCGGGCCTCCGTCGCCAAGGATGACTGCCTCGAGCAGGGCCGTCCAGCCGAGGTCGTTGACGTGGTTGACGTCGACGCGGGTCCGGACCACGCGGCGGATGTAGTCGACGTGTCCCCGCTCGCTGGCGGGGATGGGCGACAGGCC
>JBFIWG010000050.1:0-14135 GCA_041606495.1 Nocardioidaceae bacterium | reverse complement strand
CGGGCGATCCTGACCCCGTAGGGCGGGCTGAGTTCACGGGGGAGCTCAGCACCAGAGGCCTCCTCGCCCGCGCGGGCGAGGAGGCCTCTGGTGCTGAGCTCCCCCGTGAACTCAGCCCGCCCTACGGGGTCAGGATCGCCCGGCCCCGAACCTTGCCGGCGTCCAGGTCGCTGATCGCGGACTGGAAGTCGTCGAGCTGGTACTTCACGGTGTGAAGGGTGACCGCGCCGCGGGCGGCGAGGACCATCAGCTCGGTCAGGTCGTTGTAGGAGCCGACCAGGTTGCCGATGAAGTTGATCTCCTTGGAGATGATGTCGATGGTCGGGACGTTGATGTTCTCGCCGTACCCGACCACGTGGTAGTCGCCGGCCTGTCGCAGCATCTGCACGCCCTCGGAGGTCGCCCCACCCTCGCCGACGAAGTCGACGACTACTTCCGCGCCCAGGCCGTCGGTCAGCTCCAGGACCTGGTCGACCTGTCCGCCCTCGGCGACCACGCCGTGGTCGGCGCCGATCGAGAGCGCGAGCTTGATCGCGTCGGGGTTGCGGTCAACCACGAGCAGCTCCGCTGCCGTGATCGCCTTGAGCACCTGGATCCCGATGTGTCCCAGGCCGCCCGCGCCGATGACCACGCACCGGTCCCCAGGACGCAGACGGCGCGCCGCCTTGGCCGCCGCGTGGTAGGCGGTGAGGCCGGCGTCGGCGAGGGCGGCCACGTCCGACGGCTCGAGCGTGTCCGCGATGCGTACGACGCTGCGGGCTGACGTCTTCAGGTACTCCGCGTAGCCGCCGTTGGTGTTGATCCCGGGGAACTGGTTGTTCTCGCAGTGCACGTCGTCGCCGGAGCGGCAGGCGCGACAGAGGCCGCAGGTGATCAGCGGGTGGACGATGACCTTGTCGCCTTCGGCGACGTTGGTCACGGCGCTGCCGACTGCGTGCACCCAGCCGGCGTTCTCGTGGCCGATCGTGTAGGGGAGCTGCACCCCGGACTTCTCGGCCCACTGGCCCTCGAGGATGTGCAGGTCGGTGCGGCAGACGCCGGCGCCGCCGATCTTGACGATGACGTCGAACGGCCCGCTCGGCTCGGGGACCGGCAGCTCGGTCATCTCGAGGTCCTGGTGGTAGCCGACTACCTGGACGGCTCGCATGGTCGTGCTCATGGCTGGTGCTCCTTGACGGCGGTGAGGGGGATGAAGGTCTGGGTCGGGGAGGTCTGGATCTGGTCTGCTGGCTCTGCGCCCTCCAGCCGGGGGGTCTGGTCGACGTCGGCGTCGGGGTAGCGCGTGCGCAGCAGCCCCCGGCAGAAGTGGGCGTTGCCGTCGATGGAGATCCGCGTGGAGCGGGCCATCCTCAGTCGCAACGGCACCTCGTCGACGGGATAGCCCTCGCCGTTCTCGTCGACCAGGACCCTCGCCCCCGCGTCGTCGGACAGTCCCAGCGCGGCCCGGCGTCGCAGCAGGGCGGCGGTGTTCCGGTCGTCGGGCAGGTCGCTCAGGGTGACCTCGCCGAGCGCCTGCTCGTCCAGATCCCGGTCGGCCCGCAGGAGCGCCGTGAGGCAGCGTTCCATCGCCGCGGTGTGGGCCTTGCGCCGGAAGGTCACCCGCAGGTCCTCGAGGTCGTTCTCGGCCTCGTGCCCGAAGGTCCCGCGGTAGCCTGCGTCGGCCGCGAGGCCGCGGTTGATCAGGTCCGAGTCGTGGTGGTCGTCAAGCTCGACGACCGTCCTCGTCACCCAGGAGATGGCACCGATCGCGTCCTTGGCGTCGGAGACCATCAGGTAGGCGAAGTTGGGCGAGCAGAACGACGTCGGCAGGCGGACGTGTACTGCGACCTGGCCGTCGTCGCCTATGGCGATGCTCCTGACGAAGCCCAGGTCGGTGATGGGTTCGTCGAGCTCCGGGTCGAGCACGGCGTCGAGGGCCCGTCGTACGTCGACCTCGCGGGTCCTGGACGGCGCGGCTGTCTGCAGAAGCGTCATGTCACACGCTCGCGTACTCTTCGGCGCGCTCCGCGCCACGCGGTCCGACCTCGGGCTCGTCAGCGTCGGGAAGACGGAGCTCGGCCGGCACCTCGATGTCGTACATGGCGGCCGCGTTGAGCCCCAGGATCTTCTTCTTCTGGTCGGTGGTCAGCGGCGCGTACTCGCTCATGTCCTCGGGGATCTGGAAGTCCACGAAACGCTCGATCAGCCACTTCGGGGTCCACAGACCGTAGTCGCTGGAGAACTGGATGCGGTCCTCGCCGACCCAGTAGAGGAGCTCACCGATGATCTGTGCGAAGTAGCGGGGCCGGGTGTGGATGAACGGCATGGCCACCGCCAGACCGGCGTGCACGTTCGGCTCCTGGGTGGCGATCCAGCAGAAGTCCTCCAGTCGCGGGAGGCCGCAGTGCTCGACGACGAAGTTCAGGTCGGTGAAGTCGGTGGCCGCGTGGTCTACGTCGGCGACGTCGAAGGCGTCCCGGTCGAGGGGGCGGATGGTCGGGCCCTTGTGGATGTGGATGTTGCGGATGCCGAGCTGCTGGCAGGCCTCGAAGTACCGGTAGGCCCAAGGGTCGTCCAGCCGCCACCCCCGCGAGTCCCCGTGCCAGTCCGCGGTGTAGAGCTTGACGCCCTTCAGCCCGAACCGCTCGGCGTCGAGGTGCAGCTGCTCGAGCCCGGTCTCCCCGTCACGCGGGTCGAAGTAGTGGTTGTAGGTCAGCTTGTCCGGGTGGGCCTGGGCCAGGGCGAAGGCCTCATCCGTCTGGCCGAACCCGTTCTTGTAGAACTCCCGGAGCCGGGCCGGCTGGAACACCGCGTGGTCGACGTACCCGTCCTCGAAGAGGTCCTTCATCAGGCGCTCTCCGCCGTAGTAGAGGTACTCCTCGTAGGTCCAGTGCTCCGACTCCGGGCTGAGGTTGCGGTGGTAGTCGTAGAAGCAGTCGATGAACTGCCGTCCGTGGATGTTGCGCTGGTTCGCGGGGCGGGCATCCCAGAGCGCGATGTGCGCGTCCACGATGAAGTAGCTGTCGCCGTCCTTGGTGTACATGCCGGGTCTCCGATCTCGAGTGACTGACGTCACTGCTCTACCTCTCGAAGGTAGGAAGGCTCCGGCGGTTTTCGACTCCTTCGGTGTCTCAATTTGAGACACGAGTCCACCGATCTTCTTCCCGCCCGGTTGTAACGTGGCTCACACTTGGCGAGGAGGTCGTCATGGGCGAAGAGATGATGTCCCAGAGGGCGCGCATCCACCCCGAGCTGGGCCCGCTGACCGGTTTGTCCGTAGTGCCCGACCGCGTTCTGGCCTCCTGGCGGCGGAGCGAGGAGTACGGGGTCTCGCTGGAGAGTGTCGACCCGGTGTTCGCCGGCAGCTACGACCAGGAGTCGTTGTTCTTCGAGTGCGGGCAGGAGGTCCTCTCCCAGCTCCACGCCACCCTGATCAACGAGCCGGTGAGCCTGATGCTCACCGACGCGAACGGCCTTGTCCTCAACCGCCTGTCCGGTGACCGGTCCCTGCTCTGCGCCTTGGACGCGGTGCACCTGGCCCCGGGATTCGCGTTCTCCGAGCGTGAGGCGGGCACCAACGGGCTGGGCCTTGCCCTGGCCGACCGGATCCCGGCGCTCGTGCGCGCCGAGGAGCACTACAGCGTGAGCCTGTGCGGCTACACCTGCGCCGCCGTGCCGGTGCTCGACCCCCTGACCGGCCGGCTGGAGGGCAGCGTCAACCTGACCACCTGGTCCCGATCCTCCAGCGACCTCCTCCTGGCGCTGGCCCAGTCCGCCGCCGGCAACACGGCGGCGCTGATGCTGGCCCGTGCACGGGGGCGCACCTCACGGCCCGCACCGCGCGGGCAGGTCTTCCGGGTCGAGCGGCCCCGTTCGACCTCCGACACCGTCCCGACACCGACCCTGTCCCGGGTCTGGACGGACGCGCTGGACCTGGCGAGCACGGCTCTGTCCTCGGGGCGGGTGGTCGCCGTGATTGGCCAGGTCGGCTCCGGCCGATCCACGCTGGCGACGCAGGCCCTGCGCAGGGTGCACCCCAGGGACCGCATCCTGAGTGCTCGCGCCCCGCAGCCGCAGGACGTCGGGGCCTGGCTCGACCTCTGGGGGCCCGAGCTCGCGAAGCCGGCGACCAGCGTCGTGGTCTGCGACGTGGACACCCTGCCGGCCTCGGCGGCCCGGCGGCTGCACGAGCTCGTCCAGGGCGCACGGGAGCAGGTCGCGCCCGGCGCCCCGGGGGCGGCGCAGGGACCCTCGGTCGTCCTGACCGCGAGCGAGCTGGACGATCTCCCGAACGCCCTGCGGCCGCTCGCCGACGCGGTCGTGCCGTTGCCGTCGCTGCGGGAACGCCCCGACGACGTCCTGGAGATCGCCGGGCAGGTGGCCGAACGCGTCCGGGGCCGGGCCGTCACGTTTACGCCTGCGGCCGCGCGGGCGCTCCGGGACTACAGCTGGCCGGGGAACGCCGAGGAGCTCGCTCGCGTCGTGCGCTCCGCTGCCGCCAAGTCGGAGAAGGTCGACGTCCACCATCTCCCGCCGGCGGTGTTCAGCTCGAGTGCTCACCGGCTGACGCGTCTCGAGCTCGTCGAGCGGGACGAGATCATCCGCTGCGTCACCAGGCCCGGCGCGACCGTCAAGGAGGCCGCTCAGGAGCTCGGGATGAGCCGGGCCACGATCTACCGCAAGCTGGCGCACTACGGCATTCAGATTCCCCGCAACGCCAAGGGAACGGGACGGACGTGAGATAACGGCACCGGTGGAGATCGGGCAACGGGTCGCGGACAGGTGGACCTTGCGCCGCCATCGATCTCGGCAGGGCCGAGCGGAGGGAGCCTTCCGTCTGCCTCCAATCACGTTTCGGCCCTGCACGACCGGCATAGACCGAAGGGATGGCCGCGACGCCACGGGAGGCGGGAGAGACGCACTCACCTGCGAAATCGGGTCAGAGTCTGCGCCACACGTTCTCGGCTGCACTCGGGCCGGGGGACCACCTCGAGATCCACGGGCCTGTGCCCTCGGACTGGTCGATGACGCCCTCCTCGAGCCACGTGTAGCGGTCCGCGAGCACCGCCGTGGCGATGTGGTCGTCGGTGTCGTCGGTGTTGCTCCAGAGCCGGTCGAACAGCTCCTTGACCCGCAGCCGCGACTGCTCGCAGAACGCCTCGGCAAGCTCGTAGGCGGCGTCTCCCTGCGCGGGGTCGTCGGCCCGGATCATCTGGGCGCGGGTGCAGGATGCGGCCATGGCGAACAGCTCGGCTCCGATGTCGACGATGCGGCCCAGGAAGCTTTGGCGGTACTCCAGCTTCGCCTGCCAACGTGACATGCCGTAGAACGTCTGCCGGGCTAGCTTCCGCGAGGAACGCTCGACGAACCGCAGGTGACCGGCCAGCCGGCCGAACTCGGCGTACGACGTGGGCACGGTGCCCGGGCCGGCGACGAGCTTGGGCAGCCACCTGGCGTAGAACCCGCTCGCCTCGACCGCAGCCCTGGCCTTCGCCTTCAGGTCGGCGTCCAGGCTGGCCAGGTCGCCGGCTGCGGCGAGGTGGGCATCAACGGCTTCGCGCGCGATGAGCAGGTGCATGATCTCGGTCGAGCCTTCGAAGATGCGGTTGATCCGCAGATCGCGAACCAGCTGCTCAGCGGGCACTGCACGCTCGCCGCGCGCGGCCTTGGAATCGGCGGTCTCGTAGTCGCGGCCGCCAAGGATCTGCACGAGCTCATCGGCGATCCGGCAGGACATCTCGCTGGCCCACAGCTTGGCTAGCGCGGCCTCGATCCTGATGTCCTTGCTGCCCGCGTCGGCGAGCTCCGCAGACAGCTCGCCCACTGATTCGAGCGCGAAGGTCGTGGCGGCGATGAAGGAGATCTTCTCCGCTACAGCGCCGTGCCGGCCGACGGGCTTTCCCCACTGGACGCGTTCTCGCGACCATTCCCGGGCAATCTCCAACGACCACTTGCCGGCCGCGGTGCACATCGCCGGGATCGACAGGCGGCCGGTGTTGAGCGTACTGAGGGCGATCTTGAGACCCTCGCCCTCGCGACCCAAGCGGTTCTCAGCAGGCACCCGCACGTCGTGGAAGCGGGTGACGCCGTTCTCGATACCTCGGAGCCCCATGAACGAGTTGCGGTTCTCCACGGTGACGCCGGGGGTGTCCATCTCGATGACGAAGGCGCTGATGCCACCCTTGCCGCCGTCGTGGTCCGGGACGTAGGCCATCGCCACGACGAGCTCGGCGATGACGCCGTTGGTCGTCCACAGCTTCACGCCGTTCAGCAGGTAGGAGCCGTCCGGCTGGACGGTCGCGGTCGTCGCCAGCCGCGCAGGATCCGAGCCGACGTCAGGCTCGGTGAGCAGGAACGCCGTGACGGCGCCGGCCGCGCAGCGCGGCAGGTAGCGCCGCTTCTGGTCCGCGGTCCCGAAGCTCTTGACCGGCTCGGGTACGCCGATCGACTGGTGGGCCGAGAGGAGCGCACCCAGCGAGGGGTGGATCGAGCCAACGAGCTGGAGGGCGCGTCCGTAGTAGGTCATGGTGAGGCCGAGGCCGCCGTACTCGGGTGGGATCTTCATGCCGAAGGCACCGACATCGGCGAGCGCCCGCAGATCTTCGTCCTTGACGACCGCGTCCCTCTCGATGGCCTGGCCGTCGATGGACTCGCAGACCGTACGGAGCTTGCTGAGGAACGCCTCACCGCGCTCGACGGCGTCTGCCTCGGGACGCGGGTGCGGGTGAATCAGGTCGAGGTCGAAACGACCGAGGTAGAGCTCCTTGGCGAAGCTGGGTCGGTCCCAGGTTGTCTGGCGTGCGGCCTCAGCGACCTGGCGTGCCTGCTGCTCGGTGACGACGGTGCGCTGCTGATCTGGACGGCCTGGGACGACGGGCTGGGTGTCTGTGCTCACGACAGGAACCTCCGCTGGGGCGCTTCGTTACTCTCAAGTAGTACCTGCTGGTAGCCCTCTTTGGAAGGAGATTGTCACGTCCGGCCCGCGGGTTCAGCGTCGTAAACGGGCGTGCCCCCGTCGAGCACGAATTGTTTCTGTTCGGGTGGAGTGGCAACTGCTCCTAGCCTTGCGGGGATCTCTCGCGGGCCCCTCCTAGGCTGAGCCTCATGAGCCGCCACGAACTCGTGTCCGACGCCGAGCATCCGCGGGGGCTCGGGTCCTGGGCCGCCGCCGCGCTCGTGTTCGGGTCCTCCGCTGCCGTGCTCGTCGTGGAGATCGTCGCGCTCAGGCTCCTCGCGCCGTACTACGGCCTCACCCTGGAGACCAGCACCTTCGTCATCGGCACGGCCCTCGCCGCGATCGCGGCCGGCTCCTGGGCGGGAGGCCGGGTTGCCGACCTCGTCCCCCCGCGACGGCTGCTCGGGCCGCTGATCGGGATCTCGGGTGTGGTCGTGGCTGCGACCCCGTTCCTGGTCCGCGGCGCGGCCACCGGCGACGCCAGTCTCCTCCTGCTCGCCGCCGTGCTGACCATCCTGGTGCCGGGCGCCCTGCTGTCGGCGGTCACGCCGGTCACCGTCAAGCTCCGGCTGAGGAGCCTGCACGAGACCGGGACTGTGATCGGCCGCCTTTCAGGAATCGGCACCGTCGGCGCGATCGCCGGCACGGTCGTCACCGGGTTCGTGCTCATCTCCCGCGTGCCGGTCAGCGGGATCCTGGTGGGGCTGGGCATCGCCCTGGTGGTCACCTCGGTCCTGGTGCAGCTGCAGGGCCGCCGGGGTCGGCGCGACGTGGTGGCCGCCGCGGTCGTCGGGCTCGCCGCGATGGGAGCGGTGGCGGCCCCGGGAGGATGCGACGTGGAGACGACGTACCACTGCCTGGTGTTGGAGACCGACCCCGAGCGAGAGAGCGGTCGCATCCTGGTCCTCGACGGGGTGCGCCACTCCTACGTCGACCTCGACGACCCGACGTACCTCGACTTCGCGTACGTGCAGACGATGGCGTCGGTGATAGACACTGCCTTTCCGCAGGGCGAGCCGGTGAGGGCCTACCACCTCGGCGGCGGCGGGTTGACCCTCCCGCGCTACCTCGACGAGGTACGCCCGGGCACCCGCAGCAGGGTGTCCGAGATCGACGGCGGAGTGGTTCGGGTGGACACCGAAAAGCTCGGGCAGCAGCTCGGCGACAGCATCGACGTCAGGGTCGAGGACGGCCGGCTCGCACTCCAGGAGCTCGACTCCGGCGACTTCGACCTCGTCGTCGGGGACGCCTTCGGAGGCATGAGCGTGCCGTGGCACCTGACGACGCTCGAGGCAGTTGGCGGCGTACGGCGTGCGCTGGACGACAAGGGCGTCTACGTCGCCAACCTCATCGACCACGGCCCGCTGGCGTTCGCTCGCGCCGCTGTCGCCACGACCGCAGAGGTGTTCCCCCACGTCGTCCTGCTCTCCGATCCCGACGTGCTGGCGGGAGAGGACGGAGGCAACCTCGTCGTGGTTGCCTCGGCCGCCCCTGTCGACGTCGTGGCGTTGGCCGAGCGGGTGGACGAGAGGGGGACCGGGTGGCAGCAGTTGACCGGCGTGGATCTCGACGAGTGGGTCGGCGACGCACCGTTGCTCACCGACGACTACGCGCCGGTGGACCAGCTCCTCACCCCCTACGGCAGGTGAGCGACGCGGACGCCCGGCCTCAGGCGGTTCATCGAGTCAGGGGAGAGGCGTGCTGGCGCGCATCCGATCGGCGCCGTAGAGGCTTCTCCTGGCCCGCCCGTGTCCTCCATGCCAGTCCAGACACAGGACGGTCGCATCGTCGGTGAGCTTTCCGCCTGTGGTGTCGAGGACGCGATCAGCCAGCGCCCGAACCGCCTCTCGTGGGTGCAGCCCCAAGGTGCCGGTGATCTCCTTGGGGAGGTCGAGGCCCGCAGCATGGCGCTCGAGCATGCCGTCTGTGACGAAGACCAGCCGGTCGCCCGGCTCCAGCGCGACGTGGCTGCTCCGGTAGCCCGTGTCGGCGAGCAGTCCCAGAGGGAGATCGACCGGTAGCTCGATCTCGACGACACTCCCGCCTCGGGCCAGGTAGGGCGCAACGTGCCCGGCGTTGACCAGCTCGATCGACCCGGCGCCCAGGTCAAGCCGGCCGATCAGACCGGTGACGAAGTCCTCGATGCCAACGTCGACCGCGTGCTCGGCCAGCGCCTGGTTGGCGACCGCGACCTGTCCGAGAAGTGACGCGCCCGCGTAGCGCGTGTTTCGCAGGCTCCCCACGCACAGTGTGGCGTTCAGCGCAGCGCCGACCCCGTGGCCCATCGCGTCGGTTATCGAGAGGTGGAGCACGTCGCGCACCAGGCTGAAGTCGAAGGTGTCGCCGGCGATCGCGGCCGCCGGCTCCAGCCACCCTGCAAGTGTGAACGAGCCGGCCTCGCAGGTCTGTGGCCCGGCGAGCAGCCGGTGCTGGATCTCCGCGGACAAGCTCAGGGGGCGAGTTCGTTGTCCCCACTCGTACAGATCCGTGTGCCGGCGATTGGCGATCACCACGAAGGCCAGGATGTGCGCGAGCCGCGTGATTCCGGCCAAGGCTTCGGCGTCTGGCTCATCAGGGAGGTACAGCTCCAGCAGACCGATGGCCTCGCCGCGTTCTGTAACGGGCGCCAGCACCCGCCAGTTGACGCGCCCCAGTCCCGCGGACTCAACTTCGGGAGCGAGAAGCTGCACGCGTTGGGTGCGCACCGCTTGCTCCTCGGGCCCACCGTCGAAGGGCACCGTCGTCGCGGATTCTTCAGACTCGCGCCGCTCACCCGAGACCTGCGATCCGCTGTGGTTCGTCGGCCCGGGGGCTTGCAGAGGGACGTGTGCAAGACGGACCAGAGCCCGCCCTGAAAGATCGGCGATCAGGAAAGACACCTCATTGGCGCGCAGGGCCAGGCGAGCTCGCGGGTGACCGCCTCGACAGACTCCACAGGAGAGGCAGCCTCGGCAGCCTCCAGGATGCTTCCCAGTGCGGCGGTCGGCGCCATCTCCTGCTCCATCTACGCAGCATATGCGCGTGGCCCCTGATTGGCCCCGGACGCGGACGCGGCCGCGACGCCTGGCCACGTTGCTGGCCGGATGCTTCGCTCTAGACCGGAGGGTGGAAGATTATGGACCGTACGACGTCGCCGCCGACCGCCCGAGCCGATCCGAGAGGACAACCGTGATCCCCAGCCTCCCCACCGCCCGTGAGGCCCACCGATGAGCGGCGGTCTGTTCGGCCTGCTTGACGATGTCGCTGCCCTCGCCCGCCTGGCCGCTGCCTCGGTGGACGATGTCGGTGCTGCTGCGGGCCGGGCGTCGGTAAAGGCGGCCGGTGTGGTGGTTGACGACACTGCGGTCACCCCGCAGTACGTCCACGGAATCGCCGCCGAGCGCGAGCTGCCGATCATCAAGAGGATCGCGATCGGCTCGCTTCGCAACAAGCTGCTGCTGATCCTCCCGGTCGCGCTGCTGCTCAGCCAGTTCCTCCCGCAGCTGCTCACCCCGATCCTCATGATCGGTGGCGCGTACCTGTGCTTCGAGGCCGTGGAGAAGATCTGGGGGGCGCTGACCGGTCACGGCGGCCACCAGACGGAGAGTGGCTTGGCCAAGGACGAGCGCGAGGTGGTCTCCGGCGCGATCCGCACCGACCTGATCCTGTCCGCCGAGATCATGGTGATCGCGCTGAACGAGGTGGCGGCCGAGGGGTTCTGGGCCCGCCTGGTGATCCTCGCGGTCGTCGCGGTCGGCATCACGATCGTGGTGTACGGCGTGGTGGCGCTCATCGTGAAGATGGACGACGTTGGGTTGCATCTTGCGGAGCGGTCCGCGGGGTTCACGGGCCGGGTCGGCCGGGCGATGGTCGCCGGCATGCCGCGAGTGCTGACGGTGATCTCGGTCATCGGCACGGCCGCGATGCTGTGGGTGGGCGGCCACATCGAGCTCATCGGCCTCGACGAGCTCGGTCTCCACGCGCTGTACGACTGGGTGCATCATCTCGAGGAGGCCGTCCACGACGCTACGGGCGCCCTCGGCGGTGTCCTCGCGTGGGTGGTCAACACCATCGCCTCGGCGGCACTCGGGCTGGTGGTCGGTGCGCCGCTGGTCGCCGCCGGCCACCTCATCTCGGCGATGCGCGGCCGCGGGCACTGACGAGCCGCGTCACGCCCACACCCCAGCCGGGTGGTGCCGTAGATAGTGGCATTTGCCCATGGTCCTCCCGACGAGGCGGTTGTAGCGTCTTTTGCTGCGGCTGATGTGGTTCGGGAGATGAGTGCCTCATGCGTGGGTTCCTGGCCTTGGTCGCTTCGGTGGCGGTGCTGGCGGCCCACGCTCTGGCTGCCGTCGAGGTGGCGGCGTCCCCCGACTCGTCCGCGGCCGGCGGCGATCGGAGCAACCCCGCCTCGTCGGCTGACTACCTGATGCCGTCGAACTCAGCGCATGACCCGAGTCGGGCGACCGGGATCGCGGAAGGCAGTTTCACGTTCACGTTCGACTCACCGGACCATCCGTGGAGTCCCGAGGACCTGAGCGAGCTGGTGGATTGGACGGGTCCGGGATCGTCGTACCTGTCGACGCTGCTGGAGGTAGCAGGGCCACCACCTCGGGACGTGACCATCAACGTCAGGCGCGACCCGCGGCTCACCTCGGCGGGTCAGTACCGGGTCGGTCTGATGACGCTGCGCGAGCTGGAGCTCGACGTCTTCATGCACGAGATGAGCCACGCCGTCCACGACTCTCGAATGCTCAGCAACGAGGTATGGGAAGAGGGTCTGGCACGCGCGACCGAGTCCCAGGTGCTGTGGGCGCTCGAAGAGCAAGGCATCGACATCGAGGACGGTGACCCGCACTACGACTACCCCTACGACCGCTACCACGACCTGACTAACACACCTGATCTCGGCGTCCAGGGAGGGTCGATCTGGGGCTACGGGAATCGGGCCATGTCGCTCGTCCGCTACGAGAACGCCGGGTACGCCTTCGGCAAGGCGCTGATCGAGGACCCGACCTTCGTCAGGCGCTTCAACTTGGGTCTCTTCCAACACCACCCCGACGGGTGGGTGCCGGAGTCAGAGCTGGTCGCGCTCGCTGCTGAGGTCAAACCGGCCGTGGAGGGGGTTCCGTTCGCGGAGTGGCACCGGCAGCAGGGGATCTTCGAGAGCAACCCGCCGAAGGGCTGCCGTCTCTTCCAGCGCATCAACCAGTGGACTGTCGACTTCTTCTGCCGAAGCTCCAGCGGCCTGGAGAGCTCGCAGGCGGCCGCCCTGGTGCAGCTCCGGGGGTACGACGCGGACGGCGGACTGCTCTTCGAGGACGAGGGCGTGACGTCACCGCTGGGTTGGGCAGACTTCTCGCCCTCGTTCGAGGGGTACGCCGGGCGGGTCAAGGTGGTGGCCACAGCAGACTCGCCCGCAGGCACTGTCTCCTCGACGTTCTACCGGCAGGCATCGGCCGAGCGGGGGGTCTTCGGCGTCGTCACCAACGCCACCGTCGGCACGGTCACCCTGGACTCACCCGATGGCCGGTTCCCGTCGCAGACGGTGCCGGTGGAGGACGGCGCCTTCGTCGCGGAGAACCTCAAGACCTTTCGTGGGTCGGTCAGACTCACGTACACCGGCCCGCAGGGGACAGCCAGCCGACAGATCACCAAGGCGGCAAGTCCGTACGGCGTGTCCCTGACCGTCCTCGACGTGTCGCCGCCGCAGACGAGAATCCGCAGCGGGCCGAAGAACGGGACGTTCGCCCTGGCCCGCTCCGCGAGGTTCGTGTTCTCAGCCAACGAGTCACCGGCGACCTTTGGCTGCTGGCTCGACGGTGAGGTCATCGCGTGCTCGAAGCAGTCGCTGAAGCTGCGTCGGCTCTCGGAGTCCACCCACACGTTCGAGGTCGCCGGCACGGACTCGGCCGGCAACCGCGATCTGTCCCCTGCCCTGCGCCGGTGGACCGTCCCGATCAACGACACGAGGCTGCGGGCGCGAGGCACCTGGGTACGGCGCTCGGGGCGGGCGTACTACCAGCACAGCCACTCGCAGACGCGTGCCAGGGGAGCGCAGCTGTCCCGCCGCGTGAGCGGCGTACGGAAGATCGTGCTGGTCGCGGCCAGGGGTCCCGGCCATGGCGCCGTGCACGTCTTCCTCGACGGACAACCCCTCAAGCGTGTGAACCTGAGCCACTCCGAGCCGCAGACCCGCCAGATCATCGGCGTAGCTGAGTTCTCGAGGCCTCGCGCCGGTCGGGTCAGGGTGGTCGTCAAGTCACGCGGGAAGCCCGTGAGGATCGAGGGACTCGGGATAGAGACACGGTGATCTGGAAGCGAGCACCGGACTAGCCGAGGAGGATCCCGGCGATCGCAGCACTCATCAGGTTCGCCAGGGTCGCCGCCAGGATCGCGCGCAGGCCGAGAGAGGCGATCTCGTGGCGTCGTTCGGGCGCGATGCCTCCCAGTCCGCCGAGCAGAATGCCGAGCGAGCCGAGGTTGGCGAACCCGGTCAGCGCGAAGGTGACGATCGCTGCCGCCTTGGCGCTGAAGCTGTCGATCACCGGCCCGAAGTTGGTGAACGCAACGAACTCGTTCACCACGATCTTCTGCCCGACGAAGCTGCCGGCCCGCACGGCCTCATCCCAGGGGACACCGATGATCGTCATCAGCGGCGCGAACAGCCAGCCGAGGATCTGCTCGAACGTCAGGTCGCCGTACCCGAACCATCCGCCGACTCCGCCGATGATCAGGTTCGCCAACGCGATGAGCGAGATGAACGCGAGCAGCATCGCGCCGATCGTGGCCGCCAGCCGCAGCCCGTCTGCAGCGCCGGATGCGGCGGCATCGATGATGTTCCGGGGCTCTGAATCGTCGGAAGTCTCAGCTTCGGGCGACTCAGCCTCCGGTGACCCGGCCTCGGACGACACGGCCTGGTCGTCGGCCTTCCCGGTGCCCCGGCCCTTCCCGGCTTTGGCGGCCCCGACCCGGCGGCGCCGCTGTGCCGCCGATGCCTCCACCCGCTCGCGCTCCGCGGCGACCGCCTCCTCGTCGTCCTCTGGCAGGACGATCTTGGCCATCAACAGTGCCCCTGGTGCGGCCATGAAGCTCGCGGCGATGAGGTACTCCAGTCGAGCGCCCAGCAGGGAGTAGCCGACCAGGACAGAGCCGGCGACGGTCGAAAGTCCGCCCACCATCACCGCGAAAAGGCCGGAGCGGGAGAGACCGCCGATGTAGG
>JBFIWG010000049.1:0-14158 GCA_041606495.1 Nocardioidaceae bacterium | reverse complement strand
GACCAGCACGTTCTTCAGGGTGTCCCCGGCGTGCCAGGGGCGGTCGTCGCGGGGGAACTTCTCGTTGAGGTGGTCGACCAGAGTCTCGATGGTCGGCGTGTCCGGAGTCGCCTCGGCGTGCGCGGCGGGCACGTCGTCGTACGCCACCGGAGCCGGCGTGGGCACCTGGACGGCCTCCACGTTGGCCGCGTAGTCGCACGACGTGCAGCGCACGTAGGTGTCCTCACCGTTCGCGGCGGTGGCCAGGAACTCCTCGGACTTCGAGCCGCCCATGGCCCCGGCGGTGGCCTTGACGATGACGTAGTCGAAGCCGAGCCGGTCGAAGGTCTTGATGTACGCCGCCCGGTGCGCTGCATAGGAGGCGTCGAGGCCCTCGTCAGAGACGTCGAAGGAGTACGAGTCCTTCATCACGAACTCGCGCCCCCGGAGCAGGCCGGCGCGCGGACGTGCCTCGTCGCGGTACTTGGTCTGGATCTGGTAGATCCACAGCGGCAGGTCCTTGTAGGAGGAGTACAGGTCCTTGACCAGGAGGGTGAACATCTCCTCGTGCGTGGGGCCGAGGAGGTACTCAGCACCCTTGCGGTCCTTCAGCCGGAAGAGGTTGTCGCCGTAGTCGGTCCAGCGACCGGTGGCCTCGTAGGGCTCGCGGGGCAGGAGCGCCGGGAAGTGCACCTCCTGGGCACCCATCGCGTCCATCTCCTCACGGACGATTCGCTCCACGTTGCGGAAGACCTTGAAGCCGAGCGGCAGCCAGGAGTACACACCCGGGGCGGCGCGGCGGATGTACCCGGCACGCACGAGGAGACGGTGGCTGGGGACCTCCGCGTCCGCGGGATCCTCTCGAAGGGTCCGAACGAACAAGGTCGACATCCGCATGATCATGCGCGCAAGGCTACCCAGCGGCTTTCCCCGACCGCACACCAGTTTCCCTCCACTAGACACATCCGTGGACCTGTAGTCGGAGAGCGACATGTCGGTGCATCATGTGCGAGTGGTCGACAGCGCTCACACAGCGGGAAGTCAGGTGCTTCGGGTCCGGTTCGCAGCCGACACCGCAAGCGTGCCCGGGGCCCGCCGCTTCGTGGTGGACGGTCTCACCGCGTGGGGCCGCGACGACCTCGCCGACGACGCGGCGCTGTGTGTCAGCGAGCTGGCGGCCAACGCGGCCCTGCACAGTGCGAGCAGGTTCATGGAGGTGACGCTGACCGCGCAGAACGGGACCGTGCTGATCTCCGTCGAGGACGACAGCGCCGGTACGACGGCCGCGGTGGTCCCCCGGGCCGGCCGCCCCGGTCACGCCATCACCGAGGGCGCCGCCAGAATCGAGGACGAGCCGACCACCGGGCGAGGACTGGCCATCGTGTCGATCCTGGCCAGCAGCTGGGGCGTCGACCAGCTCGACAGCGGCAAGCGGATCTGGGCCCAGCTCACCCACGACCCACGGCTGGCTTCCGGCGAGGTCCGATCGCCGGAGACCACGACCACCACCGCGGCGGTGCCGCACACCATGGCGCTGCCGGCCGGCTGGTCCTGGGTCCAGCTCGCCGGGTGCCCGGTGGAGCTGAGCCTGCGGCAGGACGACCACCTCGACGAGCTGGTCCGCGAGCTGCAGCTGATCGACGACGTCCGCCCCCAAGAGCTCTCCACGCGACTGCGCACGATTCTCAGCAGTCCGGCTCATGCTCGTCACAGCGGACGCCGCCAGGCCGAGCTGGCCGCTCTCGCCGGTCGGGAAGCGGTGGACGTGACCATGGCCATGCCCGACGAGCTCAGTCGCGCGGTGCTGGAGCTGCACGCCGCTGTCCTCGAGGCCGACCAGCTCTGCCGGGAGAGCCGGCTGCTCACCCTCGAGTCGTCCCCGGACGTGCGCGGCCTTCGCGAGTGGATGGCCCACGAGGTGGTGGAGCAGATCGAGCACAGCGCCGCACCGATCGCCTGGGCGGACTGGCTGAGCCGCACGACCTGAGTGGTCGCTGCGCTCAGAACATGATGGTCGAGAAGACGCCGGTCTGCTGGAAGCCGACTGCCTCGTAGGTACGACGGGCCGCGATGTTGTGGTCGTTGACGTACAACGACACCACAGGCGCGATCTCGGTCAGAGCGGTGCGGACCACCGCCGCCATCCCGGCAACGGCGAGTCCCTGACCGCGACGGCTCGGGTCGACGTAGACACCCTGGACCTGGCAGGCGTACGGCGACGCCGCGGCGATCTCGGCCTTGAACACCACGCGACCGTGCTCGATCCGGGCGAACGACCAGCCCTTGCCGATCAGCTGTGCGACCCTGGCGCGGTACATCTCACGGCCGCCGCCGGCCTCCGGCGAGACGCCGACCTCCTCGGTGTACATCGCCACGCAGGCCGGGTAGAGCGCGTCGAGGTCGTCGGCCCTGGTCCGTCGTACCAGCGGGTCGGGCTCGACGCCCGGAAGCTGGCGCACCTCCATGTGCGGCTGGTTCCACCGGAACTCGCGGGGCCGCGACCAGTGGGAGGACAGCTCGCCCCAAAGAGCGGCCACGGCGTCGTTGGGGCCGACGATGGTCGAGCACCGTCGGCGCTGCCGGATGCCGCGGGCCGCGAAGACCTGGATCGCCTCCGGCGTCGCCAGGACCGGCACCAGGTTGGCGGCGGCGTGGCAGGCCGAGACCAGGACACCGTCCTCGACGTACCCCCACACCTCGCCGCCGAGCCAGCGCGGGTCGAGATGGGTGATCCGGCTCCGGTAGTCGACGAAGACGTTCGTGACCGGGTCACGTGCCAGCAGCTCCGACATCTCGGGGAGGTCGGAGGGGCCAAGGAGGCGTAGGCCCTGCTGTGTCCTGAGCACGTAGCGGAGCCTACGCGACCACGCCAGTCACCGGCGATGCTCAGCGGGTCCCGTGGATGGTCTCAGCTGACGGTGACCGTGGGGGCACCGCCGTCGCCGTCGACAGGCTCGCCCATCCCCTCGGCGATCCGCATGGCCTCCTCGATCAGGGTCTCCACGATCTTGCTCTCGGGGACGGTCTTGATGACCTCACCCTTGACGAAGATCTGGCCCTTGCCGTTGCCCGAGGCGACGCCGAGGTCGGCCTCGCGGGCCTCGCCGGGCCCGTTGACGACGCACCCCATCACGGCGACGCGCAGCGGGACCTCGAGCCCCTCGAGGCCGGCGGTCACCTCGTCGGCGAGCTTGTAGACGTCGACCTGGGCGCGACCGCAGGACGGGCACGACACGATCTCGAGCCGCCGCGGACGCAGGTTCAGCGACTCGAGGATCTGCAGGCCGACCTTGACCTCCTCGACCGGGGGCGCGGACAGCGAGACGCGGATGGTGTCGCCGATGCCGCGCGAGAGCAGGGACCCGAACGCGACCGAGGACTTGATCGTGCCCTGGAAGGCCGGGCCGGCCTCGGTGACGCCGAGGTGCAGCGGCCAGTCGCCACGCTCGGAGAGCATCTCGTAGGCCTGCACCATCACGACCGGGTCGTTGTGCTTCACCGAGATCTTGAAGTCGTGGAAGTCGTGCTCCTCGAACAGGCTCGCCTCCCAGACCGCTGACTCGACGAGCGCCTCGGGCGTGGCCTTGCCGTACTTCTGCAGCAGGCGCGGGTCCAGCGACCCGGCGTTGACGCCGATCCGGATCGAGGTGCCCCGGTCCTTGGCTGCGGCGGCGATCTCCTTGACCTGGTCATCGAACTTCCGGATGTTGCCGGGGTTCACACGGACCGCGGCGCAGCCGGCGTCGATCGCGGCGAAGACGTACTTCGGCTGGAAGTGGATGTCGGCGATGACCGGGATCTGGGAGTGCGCGGCGATCTCGGGAAGGGCGTCCGCATCGTCCTGCGAGGGGCAGGCCACCCTGACGATGTCGCACCCGGACGCGGTGAGCTCGGCGATCTGCTGCAGGGTGGTGTTCACGTCGGATGTGAGCGTCGTCGTCATCGACTGCACCGAGATGGGGGCGTCCCCACCCACGAGAACCTTGCCGACCTTGATCTGACGGGTCTTGCGCCTCGGAGCGAGCACCGGCGGTGGCGCAGCGGGCATTCCCAGGTTGACCGAGGTCATGGAGACGTTTCCTTCTTTCGCGTCAGGCGGAGGTTCCGAGGAAGAGCGTAACGCCGACCTAACCGAGCCGGACCGGGGCGACGATGTCGGCATAGATGAGCACCACGCTCATCAGCAGGATCACGCCGGCCATCACGTAGGCCACCGGGAGCAGCTTCGCCACGTCGAAGTAGCCGGGGTCCGGCCGCTTGAACAGCCGGGCCAGCCCACGGCGTACCGCTTCGTAGAGCGCGCCGGCGATGTGACCGCCGTCGAGCGGGAGCAGCGGGATGAAGTTGAACATGCCGACGAACAGGTTGATCGCGCCGAGCAGCATCAGCAGGCTGATGAAGCGGTCACCGATCGGGATGCCGTTGTCGGAGGTCATCTCCCCCGCCACCCGGCTCGCACCGACGACGGACATCGGGCTGTCCTGCTGCCGCTCCTCGATCCCGAGCGCGGCCTTGCCGACACCGACCAGCTTGACCGGCATCTGGCCGAGCGCCTCGATGGTGCGCCAGGTGTAGTCGCCCATGGTCGTGACGACGAACACCGGCCCCTGCTTCTCGAGCACCACTGTCGGTGAGACACCCAGGAAACCGACCTCCGCCACCTCGTCGAAGTTCTCGGCCGAGGCCGGACGGGGCGAGACCATGGTGTTGGTGGTCGTGGTCAGGCGCTCTCCGCCGCGGTCGACGACCAGCGTCGCGGCCCCGTCGTCGTTGGCCCGGATCTCCTCGGTGAGCTGGTCCCACGACGTGATCGCGGTGCCGTTGAAGGAGACGATCTGGTCGCCCGGCTGGAGGCCGGCGGCCTTCGCCGGCGCGACCGGGTCGGCGTCGCTGCAGCGCGGCTCCGCCTGACCCGGTACGTACGCGATGACGCAGTCGGAGACCTCGTCGACGGTCGTGGTCGCGGTCGGCACGCCGTGCAGCATGAACACGCCACCGAACAGCAGGAAGGCCAGGACGAGGTTCACCGTCGGCCCGCCGGCCATCACGATGACCTTCTTCCACCAGGGCAGCCGGTAGAACAGCCGCTCCTCGTCACCGGGCTCGACCAGCTCGTACTCCGCCGCGCGGGCGTCGGAGATCAGCTGGGTGAACATGCCGGTGTTGCTGCGCCGGATCCGGCCGGGGGCGTCGTCCTTCCCGGGCGGAAGCATGCCGACGAGCTTGACGTAGCCGCCGAGCGGGATGGCCTTGAGGCCGTACTCCGTCTCGCCGCGCTTGCGCGACCAGACCGTCTTGCCGAAGCCGATGAAGTACTGCGTCACCTTCACGCCGAACTTCTTCGCCGGCACCATGTGGCCGAGCTCATGCAGGCCGATGGAGGCTGCGACGCCGACAGCGAACAGCACGACGCCGAGCGTGTACATCAGCACAGTGATCAAGCCAGGTCCTCCAGATGCCGTCCCGCGCGCTCGCGCGCCCAGGTGTCTGCCTGCAGCACGTCGTCCACGGTCAGGTCGCCGCCGGGTGCGGAGCGACTCTCTACCGAGGGTACGTCGTGATCGGCCAGAACAGCCTCGATGGTCGCAATGATGTCGGTGAACCGCATCTCACCGCGGAGGAAGGCGTCGACACACACCTCGTTCGCCGCGTTGTAGACCGCCGGGGACGTGCCTCCGCGCTGCCCCGCCTCCCGGGCCAGGCGTACGGCGGGGAACGCCTCGTCGTCCAGCGGGAAGAACTCCCACGTCTCCGGCGTGGTCCAGTCGACGGCAGGTCCGGCGTCCGGAACCCGGTCCGGCCACGCCATGCCCAGCGCGATCGGGATCGTCATCGTGGGCGGCGAGGCCTGCGCGAGGGTGGAGCCGTCGTAGAACTCCACCATCGAGTGCACCACCGAGGTCGGGTGCACGACGACGTCGATGCGGTCGAACGGGATGCCGAACAGCAGGTGCGCCTCGATCACCTCGAGACCCTTGTTGACCAAGGTTGCGGAGTTGATGGTGACCACCGGCCCCATCGACCAGGTGGGATGGGCCAACGCCTCCTGCGGAGTCACTTCATGGAGCTGCTCGCGGGTGCGCCCGCGGAACGGCCCACCACTCGCGGTGAGCACCAGCCGACGAACCTCGTCCGCCCGGCCACCACGAAGACACTGGGCCAGCGCGCTGTGCTCGCTGTCGACGGGCACGATCTGCCCCGGCTTGGCCCGCGACGTGACCACGGGTCCACCGATGATCAGCGACTCCTTGTTCGCCAGGGCCAGGGTGTTGTCGGCGTCCAGGGCGGCCAGGGTCGGCCTCAGCCCGACCGCTCCGGTGATCCCGTTCAGCACCACGTCGCACGCCATCGACGCTGCCTCGCAGGAGGCGTCCTCACCGATGCCGGAGAAGGCCGGTGCGAACTCGGAGCACTGCTCGGCAAACAGATCGGGGTTGGAGCCGCCGGCGGTGAGGGCGACGACCCGGAACGAGTCTGGGTTGGCGCGAACCACGTCTAGCGCCTGCGTGCCGATCGATCCGGTTGATCCGAGGATGACGACGTCGCGGCGTGGACTCATGCCGACATTGTTTCACCCGGCCTGACGGTCAAATCAGGCGTAGTCCTGGAGGGCTATGTCAGATATGGCCCTTATCGTCGTCTTTCAAGCTGACCATTCCTCGGCAAACCCATGCGGAGGGGGTTAAACCACCCGTACCGTGTTGGTGAAAGGGGGACGGCTCGGAGCCCGCACGGGCGAAGGGAAGAGACGATGGCGGTTACTGCGGACAGCACTTTGTCGTTGACGAAGATCCGGTATGCCGCCGCCATTCTCGGCATCCTGTTCGGTCTTGCCTTCTACCTGTACGGCCCTCCGGTCACCCCTGCCCTGCAGGCAGCGGCCGTCGCCGGGTGCAACGACCTCACCGGCGGCAACTTCCGCAACTACGAGCTGCGCTGGGTGATCGGCGCCGACCCGCACTGGGCCTGCATCGACCGGAGCGACCCCGCGAGTGGCGCCGTCAACATGGGTTGGTGGGTCAATCCCAGGCCGCTGAGCTAGTCCTCCTGCTGGCCCCACGGAGCGCCGTACGCATTGAGCAGGTTGAGGAACGGAACCGGGTCGAAGGCCTCGGGGCCCAGCACTCCAGCACCCGTCCAGACACCCGTCGAGAGCAGCTCCAGAGCCACGACCGGGTTGACCGCGGTCTGCCACACCACGCACTGGTGGCCGTACTCCCGCATCGACCACTCGTTGTCGACCACCTGGTAGAGGTACGTCGAACGCCGCCGGCCGTCCTTGCCGGTCCCGGTGACCTGTAGTCCCGCGCAGGTCTTGCCGTGCATCCGGTCGCCGAGCCCCGCCGGGTCGGGCAGACAGGCGGCCACCACGTCGCGCGGCGACACCTCTGCGCCTCCGACCCGGACCTTCTCGGTCCGGTCCAGCCCGAGCTTGTGCAGCGTCTTGAGCACCTCGATGAACTCGTCCCCGAGGCCGTACTTGAAGGTGACCCGCTTCGCCTCGATCCACCGAGGCATCAGCAGCACCTCCTCGTGCTCGACGTTCACGCACTCCACCGGCCCGATGCCTTCGGGGAAGTAGAACGTCTCCGGCTCGCTGAACGGCTCGGTGGTGAACCAGCCGCGTTCCTTCTCCCAGACCACTGGAGGGTTCAGACACTCCTCGATCGTGGTCCAGATGGAGAACGAGGGGGCGAAGTCGTAGCCGTCGACAGTGAGGTTCGCCCCGTCACGGGTACCGAGCTCGTCGATCTCCTCGAACAGGTGGTCGGCGGCGTACCGCGCGAAGACGTCGGACAGGCCGGGCTCCACCCCGATACCGACCAGGGCCAGCCGACCGGCCTGTTGCCAGTCGTCGGCCTTGGCGAACTGCTCGTCCCCCAGCTTCACGCCGGTGCGGGAGTACGGCGCCTCGGGGTGCGGCACCGACAGGCTCATCGCCATGTCGAGGTAGTCCGCACCGGCAGCGAACGCACCGTCGAAGATGGGCATCACGAAGCGTGGGTCGACAGCGTTCATGACGTGGGTGACGCGATGCTCCCGCACCAGGGCCGCCACCGACCCGGCATCCGAGGCGTCCACCTGGGCGGCGGTGAACCGGTCGTCGTCGACAGCGGCCTTCTCCGCTCGGGCGAGGTCGTAGTCGGCGATCACCAGGCACTCGTAGAAGTCGCGCCGGGCGGCGATCGACGCGAAGGCCGAGCCGACACCGCCCGCACCGACGAGCAGGATCCTCACCGGGTCACTCGCCGATGTAGGACATCACGTGCTTGATCCGCGTGTAGTCCTCCAGGCCGTACATCGACAGGTCCTTGCCGTAGCCGGAGTGCTTGAACCCACCGTGCGGCATCTCGGCCACGATCGGGATGTGGGTGTTGATCCACACCGCACCGAAGTCCAGTCGCTTGGCCATTCGCATCGCCCGCGCGTGGTCCTTGGTCCACACCGAGGAGGCCAGCCCGTACTTCACGCCGTTGGCCCACCGCAGCGCCTCGCCCTCGTCGGTGAACCGCTGCACCGTGATCACCGGGCCGAAGATCTCCTCCTGGATCGCCTCGTCGTCCTGGTGCAGCCCGGACACGACTGTGGGGCTGTAGAAGTAGCCCTTCTCGCCCTGGCGGGTGCCGCCGATCTCGAGGTTCGCGTGGGCGGGCAGCCGCTCGACCATGCCGCTGACCCTGGCCAGCTGGTTCTCGTTGTTCAGTGCTCCGTAGAGGATGTCGTCGTCCTCGGGAGCGCCGGTCTTCGTGTTCTTGGCCTGCTCGGTGAGCGCGGCCACGAAGTCGTCGTGCACGCCGGGACCGGCGAGGACCCGGGTCGCCGCCGTGCAGTCCTGACCGGCGTTGAAGTAGCCGGCCATCGCGATGCCCTCGGCCGCGGCCTCGATGTCGGCGTCGTCGAAGACGACGACGGGAGCCTTGCCGCCGAGCTCGAGGTGGGCCCGCTTGAGCTGGGCCGCGGCCGAGCCGGCCACCTCCATACCTGCGCGGACCGACCCGGTGATCGACACCAGCTGGGGCGTCGGGTGCTCCACGAGCGCGCGTCCGGTGTCGCGGTCACCGCACACCACGTTGAAGACGCCGGGCGGGAGGAACTCCTGGGCGAGCTCCGCGAGCAGGGTGGTCGAGGCGGGTGTGGTGTCGGAGGGCTTCAGCACCACGGTGTTGCCGGCGGCGAGCGCGGGCGCGATCTTCCAGATGGCCATCATCAGCGGGTAGTTCCACGGGGTGACCTGGGCGACCACGCCGATCGGCTCTCGCCGGATGATCGAGGTGTGGTCCTTCATGTACTCCCCGGCGGAGCGACCCTCGAGGACACGTGCCGCTCCGGCGAAGAAGCGAAGCTGGTCCACACTCGGAGGTAGCTCCTCCTCCTCGGTCATCCCGATCGGCTTGCCGGTGTTCTCCGACTCCACCTTCACGAACTCCGCGGAGCGCTGCTCGAGCGCGTCGGCGATCTTGAGGATGGCCTTCTGCCGTTCGGCCGGGGTGGTCTCGCCCCAGGCCTCGAAGGCCTCCTCCGCTGCCTTCATGGCGCGGTCGACGTCCTCGGCGCCCGAGGCGGGCGCCGCGGCGTACACCTGCCCTGTCGCCGGGTTCACGACGTCGTAGGTCGCACCGGAGGCGGCGTCTACCGGCTTGCCGTTGATGATGTTCCGGAACTGCTGTGTCATCGATGTGCGCCCCTGTCACTCGTCGGTCGTGAGCCGGCGCCGGCTCCACCCGGCGCGTTCCGAGCCTAACCAGGCGACAACGGATTCGATAGGGGTTGCCGCTGTTTCGCAACGGAATCTTGGCATTCAGGCCCGATGGGCGGAGGACATCGACGAATGCACTCTGCCGCGGCACGTCTCCAGCCAGCGCTCGTAGTCCCAGTCGAGCAGGAACGCCTCCGCAGCCTCCCTGCCCGCGGCGAGCATCGCTTCCTGTTGCTCGCCGGTGATCCCGAAGTCGGTCACGCTCACTGATCCGGTCTCGACGTAGACCGAGCGGGCAATGTTGCACGGGTCGAGGACGTGCTCGGCCTGACACGCCTCGATCGCGGTCTCGACCAGGGCGATACCCATTGCCACGGGGCCGCGGACGGGGCGGGGGTCGACGCGGCGTCCGACCCCGAGGGCGTCCAGCCGAATGCCCAGCGTGGGCCAACGAGGCGGGTTCTCGTCCTGCCGGTCGAACATGTTGATCGGGTAGTTCGAGAGCAGGGCGCCGTCGACCAGCGTCGAGGCACCCGACTCACCGACCAGAGTGACCGGCTCGAAGAAGAACGGGATCGAGGCCGAAGCCCGGACCGCATCGGCCACCCGCTGCTCGTCGGGGTCCAGGCCGTACTCCGGGTAGTCCCAGGGCAGCTGTAGGAGTCGCTTCCGGGAGAGGTCGCTGGCGGTGACCGCGAGGGCGTAACGGTGGTGGATCTCGCCGTCGTCGTCCGGGTCCTCGATCCGCAGGTCTCCGAACGTCTCGACCCCAAGGTCGGCGAGCACACCTGAGAGCCACTCGGAGAGGTAGTCGCCCTCGTACGCGCCACCCTCCAGCAGCACCGACAGCCCGTCGGTGAGGAAGCCGAGCGGCCCGAGAAGGCTCCCGGGGAACCCGCGGTCGCGGAACTTCGTGTAATCCAGGGTTCGGGCGATCTCGGCGAGCGAGTCCACGGACTCTCCGTTGCGCTGCAGCGCCGCCAGGACCGCTCCTACCACCGCTCCTGCGGACGTGCCGGCGATCCGCGGGAACCGGTAGCCGGCCTCCACCAGGGGCAGCACGCCACCGACGAGCGCGATGCCCTTGACTCCCCCGCCTTCGAGGACGAGATCGGCGACAGGACCTGTGTGCTTGGGCTCCGAGACCATGCGCCAGACCCTAGCCAGCACCACCCCCGCCCCGTCACCTCGACGTGGCTCAGCCGGCGACCCGCACCCCGTCGACGTAGGTCGCGACGACCCTCGTGGCGCCGACCTCCGTCGGGTCCCCCAGGAACGGATCCCGGTCGAGCACCGCCAGGTCGGCGGCGGCGCCCTGCTGAAGGGTGCCGGTTCCGTCGAGGTGGTTCACGAAGGCCGAACCACTCGTGTAGGCAGCGAAGGCCTGCTCGAGGGTGAGCCGCTGCCCGGGCAGGAACGGCTCGCTCCCAGCCCGGCCGCTCTCGCCGTGGGCCCAGCGGTTCACGGCGACATGGATGCCCTGGAGCGGGTCCGGGGTGGTCACCGGCCAGTCGCTGCCCATGACCAGGCGGGCTCCGGCGCGGGCAAGGTCCGCGAACGGGTACTGCCAGCCCGCCAGGCCCGGCTCGAGGAACGGGATCGTGAGCCCGACCATCTGGTCGTCGGAGTGCGCCCACAGCGGCTGCAGGTTGGCGCACACGCCCAGCCGCCCGAACCTCGGCACGTCCTCGGGGTGCACGACCTGGAGGTGGGCGATGTGGTGGCGGGCCGAACTCGGACCATTGACCCCCGCCGCGGCCTCGAACGCGTCCAACGCCTCGCGCACCGCGCGGTCCCCGATGGCATGGACGTGTACCTGGAAGTCGTGCGCGTCGAGCCGTGCGACGTACTCCCGCAGGCGCTCGGGGTCGATGAAGGACAAGCCCGCGTTGCCGGTGCTGCAGCCGCAGCCGTCGAGGTAGGGCCGGCTCATCGCGGCCGTGAAGTTCTCGGCGATACCGTCCTGCATGATCTTGACCGCGCCGGGGGCGAACCTGCCCCGCGTGAACCGCTCGCGGCGCTCCAGCAACGACGGCAGCTGCTCGAGTCCGAGGTCGCGCTCCCACCACAGCGCTCCGCGGACCCGGGCGGTGAGGTCACCTGCCTCCACAGCGCGCAGGTACGTCGTCGAGAAGTCGGTCATCCCGGCGTAGTCGCCGAGGATCGCGTCCTGCCAGGCGGTCACCCCCAGCGAGTGAAGGTAGGCCTGGCCGACGAGCAGTGCCTGGTAGTACTCCTCCGACGTCGTCACCGGCAGGTGACGCGCGACCAGCTCCATCGCTCCCTCGTGGAGAGTGCCGGTCGGTCGGCCACGGTCGTCCCGCTGGACCCGCCCGTCGCCAGGGTCGGGCGTTCGCGCGTCCACGCCCGCGAGGTGCAGGGCGCGGCTGTTCACCCAGGCGCCGTGGTGGTCCCGGTTGAGCAGGAACACCGGACGGTCAGGCACGACGGTGTCGAGCTCGACCGCGGTCGGGCCGCCGGGACCGAACACCGACATGGCCCATCCGCCGCCGCTGATCCAGGCCACCTCCGGATGGTCCGAGGCGTAGCGCGCGATCCGGTCGAGGTATGCCTGACGGGTGTGCACGTCCGAGAGGTCGCACCGCATGCGCTCCAGCCCGCCCTGGACCGGGTGGGCGTGGGCATCCTGGAAGCCGGGCAGGAGCAGCCCGCCGGCGAGGTCCACGACCTCCGAGGCGCGATCGGCGTACGCCGTCAGGTCCCGGTCGGCCGCAACCGCTGCGATCGTGCCCCGCTCGACGACCGCCCCGACGCCTCGCCGGTGCCGGTGACCGTCGAAGATGCTCCCGCCGTGGAACAGCGAAACACCGTCATCCATGTTCGACCTCACCACGAAATCCGAAGATTTTCTTGCACATCTGCCACGACATGATCAACCTAGCGGGATCGACACAACGGAATCACTTGCCTCGGTCAGGCGAGGCGGGCAGAATTGGCACGGTCGCGTCCCTGACCAGGGAAGCACGGATGTCACCCAGCCGATGGAGCCTTCGATGAACGCACCGATGGACAACCCCGCCGAGGACAACATGGCGATGGACGCCGAGGCCTACGCCGGGCTCCAGCAGTCCGCTCGCGACCACCTGTGGATGCACTTCACCCGGATGTCGAGCTATGACCACGGCGACGTCCCGGTGATCGTGCGCGGCGAGGGCGCCTACGTCTACGACGCCAAGGGCAAGCGCTACCTCGATGCCCTGGCCGGCCTGTTCGTCAACCAGCTCGGGCACGGCCGGACCGAGCTCGCCGAGGCCGCCGCCAAGCAGGCGTCCGAGCTGGCCTTCTTCCCGCTGTGGTCCTACGCGCACCCGACCGCGATCGAGCTCTCCGCCCGGATCGCAGACATGGCTCCCGGGCAGCTGAACCGGGTGTTCTTCACCAGCGGCGGAGGCGAGGCGGTGGAGACCGCCTGGAAGCTGGCAAAGAACTACTTCAAGCTCACCGGCAAGCCGATGAAGCACAAGGTGATCAGCCGCGCGATCGCTTACCACGGGACGACGCAGGGGGCCCTGTCGATCACCGGGCTCCCGTCGCTCAAGGCGGTCTTCGAGCCGCTGGTCCCGTCGACCTTCCGGGTGCCGAACACGAACTTCTACCGCGCCCCCGAGCACGGCGACGACCTCGAGGCGTTCGGGCGCTGGGCCGCCGACCAGATCGCCGTGGCCATCGAGAACGAGGGGCCCGAGACCGTAGCCGCGGTCTTCCTCGAGCCGGTGCAGAACGCCGGCGGCTGCTTCCCTCCCCCGCCCGGCTACTTCCAGCGGGTGCGCGAGATCTGCGACGAGTACGACGTGCTGCTGGTCAGCGACGAGGTGATCTGCGCGTTCGGACGGCTCGGCCACATGTTCGGCGCCGAGCGCTACGGCTACGAGCCGGACATGATCACCTGCGCGAAGGGCCTCACCTCCGGCTACTCACCGCTCGGCGCGATGATCGCCTCAGACCGGCTGATGGAGCCGTTCCTCCAGGGCACGAACATGTTCGCGCACGGCTACACCTTCGGCGGCCACCCCGTCTCCACCGCCGTCGCGATGGCGAACCTCGACATCTTCGAGAACGAGGGCATCAACAAGCACGTCCTGGCCAACGAGGGCGCCTTCCGCTCCACCCTGGAGAAGCTCAACGACCTGCCGATCGTCGGCGACGTCCGCGGTGACGGCTACTTCTACGGGATCGAGCTGGTCAAGGACAAGGCCACCAAGGAGACCTTCAACGACGCCGAGGCCGAGAAGCTGCTGCGTGGATACATGTCCAAGGCCCTCTTCGACGCCGGCCTCTACTGCCGTGCCGACGACCGGGGCGACCCGGTGGTCCAGCTCTCGCCGCCCCTGATCTGCGGACAGGAGCACTTCGACGAGATCGAGCAGAAGCTCCGCGCCGTACTCGAAAAGGCCTGGACCCTCCTCTGACTTGGCGGGGAGTTTTCCCAAGGTCTGTCGGTAAAGCGTGACTCCCCTCGCG